>JAKBAQ010000020.1 GCA_021808985.1 Pseudomonadota bacterium | reverse complement strand
GCTTCTTCCGGCGTCCAGGCGACATGCCCGCCCAACACTGCGACGCCATAGGCTTTCAGCAGTTCCTTGCCCTGATATTCATGTATGTTCATTTGAAGTCGGCCTACCCTGTTTTCTGGAGTTAAAACGGCGTCGCCGGGGGTGCTACTCCAATCGCCGCCCCCCGGCAAGAAGCATTGCTGCACTGCGGGAATTTCACGATCGCGAGGGGGAAAGCCCGGCGGCATCTCCCCATGGTTCAAGTCAGATGCGGCAGTCTCAGATATTCCTCGCTCTGCATCTCCTCCAGGCGGGAGGCGGTGCGCTCAAAAATTTTCGCGCCCTCGCCGGCGCGGTACAAATCATCCGGCCGCGCGGCGGCGGAGGCGTATAATTTCACCCTGTGCTCGTAGAGCGCGTCGATCAGCGTCACAAATCGCCGCGCCTCGTCGAAGTTATCCGGCGAAAGCCTTGGAATCCCGTCGATCAGCAGATTGTGATAATGCGTCGCCAGGGCCAGATAATCCCCCGGCCCCAGCGGCACGCCGCACAGCGCCTGAAAATCGAACCGTGCCGTCTGCGCCGCGGCCAGCGGCACCGGCAAGGTCCGACCGGTCACGATAATGCTCTCCGCCCGCGCCGGCGCCCCGGCGGCCAGCTCGTTGAAAATCCGGTCCAGCGCGTCATCGGCGCTGCGCCCGGCGGGCACATGCCAGCAGGCCAGCCCGTGCAGCCGCTCGCGCCGGTAGTCGCGTTCGGCATCCAGCACCAGCACGTCCAGGTTTTTCTTCAGCAGCGCGATGAACGGCAAAAACGCATCGCGCCCCGGCTTGCCCTTGTACAAATCATCCGGCAGCGTGTTGGAGGTGGCGACCACCACCACCAGCCGGGCGAACAGCGCCTCGAACAACCGGCCCAGTATCATCGCGTCCACGATGTCATGCACCTGGAATTCATCGAAGCACAGCAGCGCCGCCTCCTCGGCGATCTCATCGGCCAGCGCCGGGATCGGGTCCGCCACGCTCGGGTTCGCCCGCTTGATGGCATGAAACCGCCGGTGCGCATCCTGCATGAACTCATGGAAATGGATGCGTTTCTTGCGCGGCACGTCGGCGGCCTCGAAAAACAGGTCCATCAGCATGGATTTGCCGCGCCCGACCTCGCCAACGATATAAAGCCCGTTCGGGTGGTCCTGCACCTCATCCACCTGCTTGCGGTGGAGCAGCCGGCCCACCCAGCCATTGGGCGGCTTCTTCGGATACGGATTATACCCCCGCAGCTTCGCCCATAAATCCTGCAGCCGCTCGGCCGCGCTGGCCTGCGCGGGGTCGGAGACAATCGCCCCGGCGGCAACGCGCGCGCGATACGCCGGCATAACGCCGGAGGGGGAGGGGAGGGCGCTGGACATTCTGGGCACCCCCGATACTCCCGGGGCTTGTGCGGCGCAACAACCACAAAGCGTAGGTGCATTGCGCGCGAGGCTAGGCAATAATCCAGAGGCGCCGCGCGCAATAATTTGTCGCGCGCCTCCCATGCCCCCGCGCCACATTGACGCGGGTCCCAGGCTTCAATACGCATTTGTGCATGGATATTCTCGATTTCGAGGCTCTGCGCGCCGCCCCGCTCGCCGCCGACCCGTTCGCCCACATCGTCCTGCCGCGCTTCGTCAAGCCAGAGGCGCTGCCCGCCGTGTTCGCGGCCCTGCCGCCGATGAAAGGGCGCGGCAGTTTTCCCATCGGCGCGCTCAAGCTGGGCGAGGCCGCGCGCGGCGCCATCGCCGGGCTGGAAGGTGAAGAGTTCCGCGCCATCATCGCCGAAAAATTCGGGCTGGACCTCGCCGGCGCCCCGCTGATGACCACCCTGCGCGGCAATTCCGGCGCCCAGGACGGCCAGATCCACACCGACTCCACAGCCAAGCGCGTCACCATCCTGCTCTACCTCAACCCCGCCAGCGGCGCCGCCTGGTCCCGCCAGGAAGGCTGCCTGCGCCTGCTGCGCAACGGCACCGAGCTTGAAAATTACGCCGCTGAAATCCCCCCGGTTGACGGCACCCTGCTGGTCTTCCCCAACAGCCCCACCGCCTTCCACGGTCACAAACAATTCATCGGCCAGCGCTACGTGGTGCAGATGAACTACATGACCACGAGCACGAAGGCGAAGGCCGAGATGCGCCGCCACCATCTCTCCGCCTTCATCAAGCGCCTCACCCGCGCGGCCTGAGCACCGCGCCTATCCCAGCCGCTTCAGCCGCGCCGGGTCGGGCCGCAGGCAAACCGCCTTGCCCGGCCAAAATCCATCCATTGCGCCATCTTCCAGATGCACCACGAACCGCGTCCCCGCCCGCGCGCATTCCAGCCGCACCCCCTCGCCATGCGCGCGGGCTGAAACAACCACCCCCGCCATCCCCGTTTCGGCGAGCGCGATATCGGCGGCGCGGATGGCATAGCCAACGCCATCCTCCTCCCACACATTCTCAAACCCCAGCAGCCGCGCCGCCGCTGCTGAGCCGGGGCTGGCGAACACATCGCGCGTGGCCCCCTGCTGAATCACCTCGCCCTCCGCCAGCAGCACCAGCCAGTCCGCCATCCCGGCAATCGCGGGGTCATGCGTCGCCGCCAGCGCCGGCAGCGCGCGCGCGGTCAGGGTCGCGCTCAGCCAGGCCAGCGCCGCGTCGCGCGTGGCGGCGTCCAGCCCGCTCAGCGGCTCATCCAGCAGCAAAAGTGCTGGCCTGCGCGCCAGCGCGCGCGCCAGCGCCACGCGCTGCGCCTCCCCGCCAGAGAGCATATCCGCCGGCCTGCGCGTCAGCGCGCCCAGCCCCAGCTCCTCCAGCAACGCCCGCGCCTGTTCAAACCGCCCGGCCTCCCGCAGCGCATAGGCGGTGTTCTCCAGCACATTCAAATGCGGAAACAACCCCGCCTCCTGCGGCAGATACCCAATCGGCCGCGCCTGCGCGCCCAGCCCGCCCCACGGCTCCCCCGCCGCCGGCAGCAACCCCGCCAGCGCCTTCAGCAGCGATGTCTTGCCCGCCCCCGAGCGTCCCAGCAGCGCCGTCAGCCCCCGTATCTCGAAGCGCGCCGCCAGCCGCACCGGCGCATCCATCCGGTAATCGACCAAAATCGGCCTCATGCCGCCCGCCGCGCCCGCAGCCCCAGCCATAGCGGCAGCGGCAGCGCCGCCAGCAGAAACACCGCGACCAGCGGAAACACCGCCTCAATCCCCAGCTCCTGCACATCCACCCACAGCCGCACCGGCATCCCGGCGGGAAAATAGGCGAGGATCAGCACAATCCCGAACTCCCCCAGCGCCCGCACCCAGCACAGCGCCAACGCCCCGGCCAGCCCACGCTGGGCCAGCGGCAGGGTCACCCGCCAAAACACCCGCCACGGCCCATCCCCCAGCGTGCGGGCTATCTGCTCCAGCGTCTGCGGCACCTCCGCCAGCGCCCCGCGCGCCGCCATGATATAAGTCGGCAGCGCCGCATAAACCCCGGCCAGCACAAACGCCGCCGGCGAGTTGGTGAGCACCAGCCCAAACCGCGCGAACGCCGCCCCCACGGGCGCCGCCGGGCCATAGAAACTTGCCAGCAATATGCCCAGCGCCAGCGTCGGCATCAGCATGGGTATCAGCACCAGCGCCTCCACCACCGCGCCGCGCCGCCCGTCCGCGCGCGCCAGATACAGCGCCACCGGCGTCCCCATCAGCGCGATCAGCCCCACACTCACCGCCCCGCCCGCCAGCGAGGTCAGCACCGCCCCCGCATCCTGCGCGTCCAGGCTGGCCGCGCGCCAATCCCCGCCGGTGAGCAGCGCGGCCAGCGGCACGCACAAGAACCCAAGCACCAGAAGCACGAAAGCCCGCCGGACGAAGCTCATCATATTCAGATATCTTCCCCCTTGCCCGGGCCATACCCATCCCGCGCCAAAATCCTCTGCCCCGCCGCGCCGCGCAAAAACGCCACGAACGCCGCCGCCGCCCGTGGATTTGGCGCGTTCCTCAGCACCGCGGCATAAAACACCAGCGGGCTCGGATGCAGGGTCTCGCCATGCAGCTCCAGCGCCGCCCGGCCGTACCAGTCCCCCGCCATCGCCGGGTCGCTCAAATTAATCTCCGGCGGCAGTTCAATAAACGGCAAATGCTGCGACACGGCAGCACTCCTGTATGTCAGCGTCGCGTCGATCTGCCCGTTCTGCAAGCGCGCGAGCAGCGATGGTTCGGCGAATATCTGCGCCGGATTCTCCACCGCCCCGGCCACCCGCGCCGCGAAGCCCGGCAGCTTGTAATAAGCCTCCGCCAGCTGCAACGCGTACAAAACATACTGCCCCTGCGGGTCGCTCGCCGGGTCCGTCCGGCCCAGGCGGAAGCCCGGCGCCGTCAAAATCGCCCGCCAATCCGCCCCCGCCTTGGCCAATCGCGCCGCGAACGCCGATTCCGGCGCATAGGCCAGAACCATCTCCGTGCTGGCGAACGCCACCCCCCGGCTGGTCAGCCCCGCCGCCTCCACCACCCTCACCGGCGCCGCCGAGACCGAGACAAACACATCCGCGACCAGCGCCTTGCCCGCCAGCAGATGCGCCAGCCCCATCGCCGCCTGCCCAATTCCCTGAAATCCCACCCCCGTCCGCGCGCTGAAGGCCGGCCCCAGCCCCCGGTCCATCACCACGCCCATCGACCCCGCGAACGCCACGGTCATCTCCCCCTGCGCCCAGGCGGGCGCGGCGCCAAGCCCGGGCAGGCTGGCGGTGGCGGCAAGCAGCAGGCGGCGTGTCATCGGCATATGGTTTCGCTCCAAATTCAGGTATGGGCACGATATGTTCGCTCGGCTATATCGTCAATTCCCGCCAATCATGCTTGGCTCCGCCCATGCCACCCGCACCCGCATCCACATCCTCCCTGGCGCTGCGCCTGCGCCTGCAACGCAACGGCGAGATCATCCTCGGCCCCGGCCGGGCTGACCTGCTAACCCACATCGCGCAAACCGGCTCCATCGCCGCGGCCGGCCGGCGCATGGGCATGAGCTACAAACGCGCCTGGGTATTGGTCGACTCCCTCAACGCCACCTTCCGCCAGCCGCTGGTTCTGGCCACCAAGGGCGGCGCTGGCGGCGGCGGCGCCCGGCTCACGCCGCTGGGCGAACATCTGCTCGCCGCCTATCGCGCCCTGGAGGCCGCCACGGCCAGCGCCGGTGCCGCGCATTTGAGCGAGATCGAAGCCGCTTTAGCGGTTCCGCCCGCGCCAAAAGCCAGCTACGATGCGCCAAATGATCACTGATTTGCCAAACATCCTCACCCTGTCCCGAATCGGCGCGATCCCGCTGCTCGTCCTGTTCGTCGCCATCGGCGCCCCCTGGGCGGATTTCATGGCGGCCCTGGTCTTCCTCATCGCCGCGGTAACTGATTATCTTGACGGCCGCCTCGCCCGCGAAATGGCCCAGCAGTCTGATTTCGGCCGCATGCTGGACCCCATCGCCGACAAGCTCCTCATCGGCGCGACCCTCATGGCCCTGGTCGGCTTCGGCCACCTGCCTGGCCTGGGCATCTACCCCGCCATCGTCATCATGTTGCGTGAAATCCTGGTGAGCGGCCTGCGCGAATATCTGGCCGAGCTGCGCATCGGCCTGCCGGTCACCCGCCTCGCCAAATGGAAGACCGGCGTGCAGATGGTGGCGCTTGGCCTGCTGCTGCTGGGCGGCGGCGGCGCGCGGGTCATCGGCCTCGGCTGGCTGCCCATGGCCTGGCTCGGCGGCACATTGCTCTGGGTGGCCGCCGTCCTCACCCTCATCACCGGCTGGGATTATCTGCGCGCCGGCCTGCGCCACGTCACCCCCCCCCGCGCCGGCGGCTGAGCATCCGCCGCGCCGGCGGCGGATGCAACTTTCCCCTGCCATGGGCGCATTTCCTCCCGCCGCCGCTTCGTCTAAACATCCCCCCAAGGGCATAGGAGTCATGGTTTTGCGGCATCGTCTGGTTCTGGTTCTGGGTCTCAGTCTCCTGCTCTCCGGCTGCGCGAGCGAGCGCCATTTCGCCGCTGACACGCTGTGGCCCTTCGGCAACCCGAACGCGCCCCTGGCCGTCAGCGAAACCGCCCACCGCGCCCTGGGCCAGCACCCCGCCGTCACCCCAATTCCCCCCCAGGCCGGCAATGTCTGGCCCGGCCCGGTGCAGCCCATGCCAACCCTGAGCGACATCCAGAAAAACGCCAACGCGCCGCTCGGCCAGTCCTACACACCCTCGCTGCCCTCGCCCTATCCGCCAGGCCAGGGGCCCGCCCCGGGCAGCGACGCCTCCTCCGGCATGGCTGACAGCACCCTGTACTCCATCCCCTCCGGCGCCACGCCGCAGGCGCTCCCTTCCACCGGCACCAGCGGCAACTGAATGAAACTGCTCTATTTCGCCTGGCTGCGCGAGAAAATAGGGCAGGCCGAGGAAACCCTGACCCCCCCGCAACACATCCTCACGGTGCGCGACCTCATCGCCTGGCTGCGCACCCGCTCCCCCGGCCATGCGGCGGCCTTCGCTGACACCCGGCTCATCCGCTGCGCCATCGGCCAGGAATTCGCCAGCCTGGACTCCCCCCTCGACAGCGCCGCCGAGCTGGCCTTTTTCCCGCCCGTCACCGGTGGCTGAGTCACCGCGCATCCTCGTCCAGGCGGCTGATTTCAACCCCGGCGCCGAGCTCGCCCGCCTCGCCGGCGCCGAAGTCGGCGGCATCGCCAGCTTCACCGGCATCGTGCGCGCCGGCCAGGGCGCCGGCCCGCGCGTCAGCGCCCTCACGCTGGAGCACTACCCAGGCATGACCGAGGCTGCCCTATCCAAAATCGCCGCCCGCGCGCAGGCCCGCTGGGCGCTCACCGGCTGCACCATCATCCACAGAATCGGCCGTCTCCTGCCGGGCGAGAACATCGTCTTCGTCGCCGCGGCCAGCGCCCATCGCGGCGCGGCCCTGCGCGCGGTGGAATTCCTGATCGACTATCTCAAAACCAGCGCCCCGTTCTGGAAGGCCGAGGAGCTGGAAACCGGCGAGCGCCGCTGGGTCGCCGCCCGCGCGGCTGACGATGCCGCCGCCGCCGCCTGGAATGCGCGCGGGGTTGGCGGGGCGGCCGCGCGCGAAAACAAAGAGTAATGCCAGGCGGCCGGCGGACTCCATGAGTCATGGTCTTGGCCGCCTGGCATAAGCCCCGCCGTCAAGGTTTGCCCCGCCGTGCGGGTCGGCTATAGACGCGCTCATGAACCTCAAAGATCACATCCGCGGCATCCCAGATTTCCCCAAGCCCGGGATCCTTTTTTACGACATCTCAACCCTGCTGCGCGACGCTGACGCCTGGCAGGTGGCGATGGGCCGCCTCGCCAACGCGGTGCGCGCCTATCACCCCACCGTGCTGGCCGGGGTGGAGAGCCGTGGCTTTCTGCTCGCCGCGCCCCTGGCGCTCAAGCTGGGCTGCGGCTTCGTCATGCTGCGCAAGCGCGGCAAGCTGCCCGGCGCCACCGTCGGGCTTGATTATGCGCTGGAATACGGCACCGACCGGATCGAGATCCAGTCAGACGCCGTCGCCCCCGGCGCGCGCGTGGTGGTGGTTGATGACCTGCTGGCAACCGGCGGCACCATGGCCGCGGGGATCAAGCTCCTGCAGAATGTCGGCGCCGAGGTTGTCGCCGCCGCCGTGCTCATCGAGCTGACCTTCCTCAACGGCCGCGGGAAATTGGACGTTCCCATCGAAGCCCTCATTCAGTATGACGACTAAGCTGGTCCGCCGGTTAAATTAATAATACGTGCTAAACGTGATGCGCCGTTTTACCAAAAGAGGATGGTAGTCCGAATGAATCGCCGGCAGATGATGCGCGGATTGGCCTTGGCTTCCCTGGTGCCCTTCGGCGCGGGGCGCGCCCGCGCCGCCGCCGCCCTCTCGCTGCTGGTCGCCGGGCCCAATGGCGAGCAGACCAGCCGCTGGGGCAATGCCTGCGCGCTGGCCATGCAGTCCGAATTCCCCGGCGCCCCCTCCATCACCACCCAGACGGTCGGCGGGCTCGATGGCGTCACCGGCGCCAACCGGCTCGACGCCCTGATCGCCCCTGACGGCAAAACCGCCGTCATCCTGCCCGGCGCCGCGCTCATCGCCTGGCTCACCGGCGATGAGCGCGTCCATTTTGACCCCACGCGTTGGGTGCCGCTGATGGCCGGCGGCAATTCCGGCGTGCTGGTGGTGCGCCTGCCCGCCGGCGCGCCCGCCACTCTCAACACCCTCAAATCCATGTCCCCCCTCAAGCTGGCCGCCGACCAGCCGCAAAGCAACGACCTCGCGGCCCTGCTCGCCCTGGCCCGCCTCGGCCTGCCCATGGCCCCCTCCTTCGGCCTGCGCGGGAGCGACGCCAAAATCAACGCCTTCACCGCCGGCGAGGTCGATGCCGTCTTCTTCTGCGGCGAAGGCGTCCCCGAGGACATCTCCCCCCTCACGGCCAGCGGCGGCGTGCCGGTATTCAGCCTCGGCCTGCAAAATGCCGACGGCACCATCAGCCCCGACCCGGCATTCCCCACCCTGCCCGACGCCACCGCCCTCGGCCCCAGCATCTCCCCTTTCCTGGATGCCGCCTACCGCGCCGTCGCCACCGCCGCCCGGCTTGATTTCATAATGGTCCTGCCACGGCTCACCGATCCGGGCAGCATCGCCCAATGGCGCCAGGCCGCCAGCGAGGCGTTAACCGCCCCCGCCCTGGCCGCCGCCGCCAGCGCCAGCTCCATCACCCTGCAATCCGCCCCGGCGGTCATCGCCAACCTCACCACCCTCAACCCCGCCTCCACCGAGCAGGCGACCATGCAGGCCTTCCTGACCAAGAATTTCGGCTGGCAGCCGGGCTGATTTGGCGAAACCGGCCAAATCCTTCGTCTGTTCGGCCTGCGGCAGCATATTCCCCAAATGGGTCGGCCGCTGCGAGGCCTGCGGCGCCTGGAACACGCTGGAGGAGCAGGCCCTCCCGCCCGCGCTGCCTGGCGGCCTCAAGGCGGCCAGCCACGCGCGCGGCAAGAAGATCGAATTCACCGGCCTCTCTGGCACCACGCCCCCACCCCCGCGCGTGCCCACCACCATCGCCGAGTTTGACCGTGTGCTCGGCGGCGGCCTGGTCCCGGCCTCGGTCGTCCTGGTCGGCGGCGACCCCGGCATCGGCAAATCCACGCTCCTGCTGCAAGCCGGCGCCGCGCTAGGCCATGCCGGCAGCCAGGTCATCTACATTTCGGGCGAGGAATCGGTAGACCAGATCCGCATGCGCGCCGCCCGCCTCGGCCTCACCGGCGCGCCCATGCACCTCGCCGCCACCACCCAGCTGGCTGACATCCTGGCCAGCCTGCCCCAATTCCCCGACGCCGCCCTGGTGGTCATAGACTCCATCCAGACCATGTGGACCGAAAGCGTGGACTCCGCCCCCGGCAGCGTCACCCAGGTCCGCGCGGCGGCGTTTGAGCTCATCCGCGCCGCCAAATCCCAGGGCTTCGCCCTCATGCTGGTCGGCCACGTCACCAAGGAGGGCAACCTCGCCGGCCCGCGCGTGCTGGAGCACATGGTCGATGTCGTCCTCCATTTCGAGGGCGACCGCGGCCACCAGTTCCGCATCCTGCGCGGCATCAAGAACCGTTTTGGCGCCACTGACGAAATCGGCGTCTTCGAGATGACCGGCAGCGGCCTCGCCCAGGTGCTCAACCCCTCCGCCCTGTTCCTGGCCGAGCGTCGCGGCAACGTCTCGGGCAGCGCGGTCTTCGCGGGGCTGGAGGGCTCGCGCCCGGTGCTGGTGGAAATCCAGGTCCTGCTCGCCCCCAACCCCGGCGGCTCGCCCCGCCGCTCGGTCATCGGCTGGGATTCGGGGCGGCTGTCCATGCTGCTGGCGGTCCTGGAGGCGCGCTGCGGCCTCAAACTGGCGATGAACGACGTCTACCTCAACGTCGCCGGCGGCCTGCGCGTCAGCGAGCCCGCGGCTGACATGGCGGTCGCCGCCGCCCTCATCTCCGCCGCCTCCGATGTCCCGACCGACCCCTCGATGGTCTTTTTCGGTGAAATCGGCCTCTCCGGCGAGCTGCGCCAGGTCGCGCAGGCCGAGCTGCGCCTGAAAGAGGCCGCCAAACTCGGCTTCACCCAGGCCGCCGCCCCCAAGCGCGTCGCCGGCGGCGCCGCGCGCCTCGCCATTCCCCCCAGCCTCAAGCTGCTGGAAATCGGCCACCTGACGGATCTTGTTGGCATAGCCGCATCAGGGGTAAAACGTGCCGCGCCAAAGCCCACCAACAAGGAGCCGGAATGACCTGGATTGATGCCGCGGCCCTGGTGCTCGTAATCCTCTCCGCGGTTTTCTCCATGGTGCGCGGCTTCGTGCGCGAGGCCCTGGGCGTCGCCGCCTGGGTCGGCGCGGCCTTCGCGGCGATGAAGCTCTACCCCCTGGTGCAGCCCGAAATGGCCAGCATCCTGCCAAAAAACCTGGTTGATTACGGCGCCATGGCCCTCGTCTTCATCGTGGTGCTGGTCTTGCTCAGCCTCATCAGCGCCCTCATCGGCGGCTATGTCCGCGATTCCGCCCTCTCCGGGCTCAACAGCAGCCTCGGCCTGGTGTTTGGCGCGGCGCGCGGCGCGCTCGTCGTCTGCCTGGCCTATATCGCGCTGTCCGTGGGCGTCTCGCCCGCGCAATGGCCCGCCCCGGTCAGCAACGCCCGTTTCCTGCCGCTGGCCTTTCAGGGCGCCACCGCGCTGGTTTCCCTGCTGCCCAAGCAGTACCAGCCGAAGGTGGACCCCCTGCCGGGCAAGCCCGCGCCCAGCGCCGGCGCGCTCATGCGCCAACCGGTCGCCGGCAGCGCGCTCGGCACGCAGTAGCAAAGCGGGGGAGAGCAATGCGCGCTCTCTTCTCGACATCGGACTGTCACAACGCTAGTTGAGGCGCGAGCGACGATACTTACAGAGTGGGGGTAGAGGCCGGCGTGATCGACGATGACAAGCCTCATGAGGAATGTGGCGTATTCGGTGCCTGGAACGTCACTGACGCGGCGGCGATAACGGCGCTCGGCCTGCATGCGCTGCAGCATCGCGGGCAGGAGGCAACCGGCATCGTCACGCATGATGGCGTGCGCTTCCACTCGCACAAGGGCCTCGGCCTGGTTGGCGACAATTACAGCGACGCCAAAACCATGGCCGGCCTGCCCGGCACCCGCGCCATCGGCCATAACCGCTACGCCACCACGGGCGAGACCGTGCTGCGCAACGTGCAGCCGCTGTTCGCGGAGTTTGAGTTCGGCGGCTTCGCCGTCGGCCATAACGGCAACCTCACCAACGCGCACACCCTGCGCAAGGCGCTCACCCGCCGCGGCTGCCTGTTCCAGTCCACCATGGACTCCGAGGTTTTCGTCCACCTCATCGCCATCAGCCTCTATGCCAGTGTCATTGACCGTCTGATCGACGCCATCAAGCAGGTCATCGGCGCCTACTCCCTGGTTGCTCTCACCGAGAACCAGCTCATCGGCGTGCGTGACCCGCTCGGCGTGCGCCCCCTCATCCTTGGCCGCGTCCACGGCGCGGATGGCAACGCCGGCTGGATTCTCGCTTCCGAGACCTGCGCGCTCGACATTGTCGGGGCGGACTTCATCCGCGACGTCGAACCCGGCGAAATCGTGCTCATCGACGATACCGGCGTGCGCAGCATCAAGCCCTTCACGCCGCAAAGCCCGCGCTTCTGCGTGTTTGAATACATCTATTTCGCCCGGCCCGATTCCGTGATGGAGGGCACCTCCGTCTACAACGCCCGCAAGCTCATCGGCGCGCAACTGGCCAAGGAGGCCCCGGCCGCCGCCGATGTCATTGTCCCGGTCCCCGATTCCGGCGTCCCCGCCGCCATGGGCTTCGCCGAGGCCAGCGGTGTCGCCTTCGAGCTTGGCATCATCCGCAACCATTATGTCGGCCGCACCTTCATCGAGCCGACCGACCAGATCCGCCATCTTGGCGTGCGCCTCAAGCACTCGGCCAACCGCGCCATCCTGGAGGGCAAGCGCGTCGTGCTGGTTGATGACTCCATCGTGCGCGGCACCACCAGCCAGAAAATCGTCGAAATGGTCCGCGCCGCCGGCGCCGCCGAGGTCCATATGCGCATCGCCGGCCCGCCGACCGCCTATTCCTGTTTTTACGGCATTGACACGCCCGAGCGCAGCAAGCTCCTCGCCGCGCGCAACAGCGTCGAGGAGATGGCGAAGCTGATCGGCGTTGACAGCCTGGCCTTCATCTCCATTGACGGTCTCTACCGCGCCCTCGGCAAACCCGGCCGCGACGCCAAGAACCCCGCCTTCTGCGACGCCTGCTTCACCGGCGACTACCCGATCGCCCTCACCGACCATATCGAGCCCCGCGACGAGCAGCTCACCCTGCTCGCCGAACTCAGCTGATGGGCGGCATCGCCGCCTATCTCTGGGTCGCCCTCGGCGGCGCGCTGGGCAGCATGGCCCGCTTCGCCCTCGGCAACGCCATGGTCCTGCTCACCGGCCCCACCTTTCCCTGGGGCACGCTGCTCATCAACATTCTCGGCTCCTTCGTCATCAGCTTTTTCGGCATGCTCACCGGCAGCGCGGACCGATTCGTCCTCCCCTACGAGGCGCGGCTTTTCGTTACGGTCGGCCTGTGCGGCGGATTCACAACATTCTCATCATTCAGCCTGCAAAGCGTGGACCTCATCCGCGCCGGCCATCCCGCCCGCGCCGGCCTCTATGCCGCGCTGTCCCTGATTCTCTGTCTTGCGGCCTGCGGCCTTGGTTTTTTCTCAGCGGCGGCGCTCAATAACAATACCGGCCCAGCACACTCCCTGTAGAAATTAAAGGCCGGGAGCAGATTAAATTTCAGTCGGAATTTGTGTTATTTAAGCAACAGGAGTGTTGCAAAACGATTATACGTCTTCTTTTGACTGGCCCGCCGCCCTGATCGGCATGTAGATTGCCATTTCGTCGTATGAGATGCTGCAAAATCAGGTTTTCCCCCTGCCCGCGCGACATTTCAGGCTACGTTTTAGGCACTTAAGCGCAACAACTGCGCGTTCAGGAGGCATAATGATTACCATGCGTCGGCAACTTCTGGGACTGGGCTTCTTCGCCGCGTCCTCTCTCTTGGCCCTTCACGCGGCCCAGGCCATGAGCGGCCCCACGGCGATTACGATTGACGGTGGCCCCCTCGGCTCCCTCGCGCTCAGCGGCGGCGTGGATGGTTATGGCTACTACCTGAGCGAGACCAACAATAACGGCAACCTGCCCTACACCAACAAGGACATCGGCGCCGAAGTCGGCAGCGCCCTGGTTGAGCTGCAGAAGACCTCCGGCGTCCTGCAATACACCATCGAGGTCGGCTCCAACGGCGGCCCCATCGCGCTCGGCACCGCCCCGGTCCAGACCACGATCAACAACCTCTCCACCGGCCCGCTCTATGCCGGCTACATCACCATCGCCCCGCCCAACACGCCGGTCACGGTCGCCGTCGGCCAGATGGGCTCGCTCGAAGGCTACGAATCCGGGGTTGACTGGAACAACGCCAACCAGTTCGTCACCGCCCTCTGGTATGTTGAAAACGCCCAGGACCGTGGCGTCCAGGTCAATTATTCCCAGGGCCCGGTCTCGGCCTCCGTGCAGTTCGGCGACGGTTATGACACCGGCGTCTTCAACTTCCTGCAGGCCCTTGGCAGCTATTCGTTCAACAGCAACAACACCCTCAGCGTTTATTACGCTGGCAATCTCGGCCGCACCGGCCTCAACGCCAAAACCTACAGCGGCGCTTGCGGCTACGGCACCAGCAACGGCACCACCTGCTTCGGCCGCGTCGGTGCCTATGGTTCCTACTATGACAATTCGCAGATGCTCGGCGCCTATTACAGCTACACCAACGGCAACCTGAACGTGGTGCCCGAAGTGCAGTACCAGATCGCCAAGGCTGACTATGCGCTGAACCAGACCAAGCCCACCAGCAACCTCGGCGCCGCCGTGTTTGGTGACTACACCTTCGCCAACACCCCGTACTCGCTCGGCGGCTGGGCTGAATACTTCACCTCGCACACCTCCAGCGCTGACAACAACACTTGGTACCTCGCGCCGGATGCCGAGGCTGTCGGCTTCTCCGCCAGCCCCACCTGGCAGTACAAGGATCTCTTCGCCCGCATGGATGTCGGCTACCTGTATCTGCTGAACAAGACCACGCCGGCCGGCAGCAAGACCGGCTTTGGCAACAGCGCGCGCGACGGCGGCATCTTCCAGAGCACCCTGGAAGCCGGCCTGCTGTTCTAAGAGACTTTTTGGCCTCGCGCCAACGCGGCCGGACCCTCGGGTCCGGCCGTTTTTTTAACAATCAGTTAAATATTGTTTTAACAGTCTTTTCAAACACCCTAAGGATAATTCTCAAAAGTTTTTTGGGGTCTGGCCCTTTTTTACAAAAAAGGGCCAGAATCTTGGGGCGCTTTTTATAAAAAGCGCCCCAAACCCCGCAAAAATTTTTAATAATTTCAGTTTGTTATCAGAGAAAAATGCCGTGGGCTAACGCCTCATAGCGGCAGCTTCGCCGTCCGCTTCACCGTGCGCAGCGTAAGCGTTGATTGCACCCGGCTCACCCCCGGCACGCTGGTCAAAACCTCCGAGTGCAGCCGCTCCAAATCCTCCATGTCGCGGAAAATCACCCGCAACAGATAATCCGACTGCCCGGCCAGCAAATAGCATTCCTGAATCTGCGGCACCAGATTCACCTTCGCCTCAAAGGCGTCCAGCTTCTTGCGATCCTGCCCGTCGAGCGTGATGAACACATAAGCCGTCCCCGGATACCCCGCCGCCTTCTGGTCGAGCACCAGATGCGTCCCGGCCACCAGATCCCCCTGCATCAGCAAATGCAGCCGCCGCAAACAGGCCGAGGGCGATAAATTCACCTTCTCCGCCAGCTCCGCGTTGGAAAGCCGCCCATCGCCCTGCAAGGCATTCAAAATCTGCGCATCCCGCGCATCAAGCTCATTCATTGATATAAACTTCGAATAATTGTTGAATATTTCAAATTATAGTTCATAAATCGGCCAAATTAAACATGATATTCGTGAAAAATTTCACAAAATTCCGCTATTATGCACCTCAACAGCCGATCCCCGGCTGGCTCAGAACAGAAGGGACTGTCCCATGCGTATCGGTGTACCGGCTGAAATCAAGGACCATGAGGATCGCGTCGGCCTCGTGCCCGCCTCGGTGCGTGAACTCACCCATCGCGGCCACGAAGTCTCGGTCGAGGCCGGGGCAGGGCACGGCATCGGCGTTTCCGACGCTGACTATGAATCCGCCGGCGCCAAAATCGTCGCCGGGCCGGACGATATCTGGGCCAGCTCCGAAATGGTCATCAAGGTGAAGGAGCCTCTTTCCGTTGAGCGCAAAAAGCTGCGCCCCGGCCAGCTTCTCTTCACCTACCTGCACCTCGCACCCGACCCGGAACAAACCAAAGACCTGCTGGCCTCCGGCGCCACCTGCATCGCCTATGAAACCGTGACGAGCCCCGCCGGCGCCCTGCCGCTGCTCACCCCCATGTCCGAAGTCGCCGGCCGCATGGCCGTGCAGGTCGGCGCCCATAATCTTGAGAACGCCAATGGCGGCCGCGGCATGCTGCTCGGCGGCGTCCCCGGCGTCGCCCCGGCTGAGGTGCTTATCCTGGGCGGCGGCGTCTCCGGCGCCAACGCCGCCCTCATCGCCATCGGCATGGGCGCCGATGTCACGGTGGTGGACCGCAACACCGACGTCCTGCGTCGCCTCGTCGCCCAGCACGGCACCCGCATCAAAACCGTGTTCTCCACCCATCACGCCATCGCCACCCACATCGCCACGGCGGATCTGGTCATCGGCACCGTGCTCATCCCCGGCGCCGCCGCGCCCAAGCTCGTCACCCGCGCGCTGTTGCAAACCATGAAGAAGGGCGCCGTCATCGTCGATGTCGCCATCGACCAGGGCGGCTGCACCGAAACCTCGCGCGCCACCACCCACTCCAACCCCACCTACGTGGTTGACGGCGTGATCCACTATTGCGTCGCCAACATGCCCGGCGGCGTCGCGCGCACCTCCACCTTCGCGCTCAACAACGCAACACTTCCCTTCGCCTTGGCGCTGGCTGACAAAGGCTGGAAACAGGCCCTGAAGGACGACCGCCACCTGCGCGACGGCCTCAACATCCACGCCGGCAAGGTCACCCACCCGGCGGTCGCCGCCGCGCTGGGCTATGCCTGCGAACCCGCGGAGGCCGCTCTGGCCTAATCCGCACAACCTTCCCGCCGCAGCAGGCGAGGGGAGACCACCCCGCGCCAACCAAGCCTTCCCCCCTCGCAGCCATGCCCGCATCCCCCGGGCATGGCGCGAGCGTTATGCGTTTTTTGCATGAGTGAAATGTTTTCAGGGGGCTTTTGCCCCCCACGGCACGCGCCTAGCCATAGCTTATCATAATGCCATCAGAGCATGAGTAAGCCTATGCAGCCGGACGCCACTTCCACCATGGCAGACTAAGGCT
Source organism: Pseudomonadota bacterium (assembly GCA_021808985.1). Lineage (GTDB taxonomy): Bacteria > Pseudomonadota > Alphaproteobacteria > Acetobacterales > Acetobacteraceae > Acidocella. The sequence goes on along the minus strand of JAKBAQ010000020.1, from coordinate 4,214 downwards.
GATGTTGGAGGGAATAAGACTTGCTGCCGACTGACATTACCGATCCCGGCTATTTCCACAAAGTGGTGGATTGCCAATGGGCCTGCCCGGCGCACACGCCGGTCCCCGAATATATCCGTCTGATCTCCGCCGGCCGCTACGCCGATGCCTACATGGTCAACTGGAAATCCAACGTCTTCCCCGGCATCCTCGGCCGCACGTGCGACCGTCCCTGTGAGCCAGCCTGCCGGCGTGGCCGGGTTGAGGATCAGCCGGTGGCCATCTGCCGCCTCAAGCGGGTCGCGGCTGATTACAAGGGTGACATTTCGGCGCGCCTGCCATCCCCCGCCGCCGTCAGCAACGGCAAGCGCGTGGCCCTGGTCGGCGCCGGCCCCGCCTCGCTCACCGTGGCGCGAGACCTTGCTCCCCTGGGCTATGAAATCACCCTGTTCGATGAAGGCCAGAAGGGCGGCGGCATGGTCCGCACCCAAATCCCCAAATTCCGCCTGCCCGAGGAAGTCATCGACGAAGAAGTCGGCCATGTGCTCGGCCTGGGCATTCAAACCCGCTTCGGCGCCCGCGTTAACAGCCTGCAATCCCTGCTCGATGAAGGCTATGACGCTGTTTTCGTCGGCACCGGCGCCCCGCGTGGCCGCGATCTGGACATTCCCGGCCGCCACGAGGCCGCCGCCAACATCCATCTGGGGATTGACTGGCTCTCCTCCGTCTCCTTCGGCCATGTCAGCTCCATCGGCAAGCGCGTCATCGTGCTTGGCGGCGGCAACACGGCCATGGATTGCTGCCGCTCCGCGCGGCGCATGGGCGGTGAGGACGTGAAAGTCGTCGTCCGCTCCGGCTTCAAGGAAATGAAGGCCAGCCCCTGGGAAAAAGAAGACGCCATGCATGAGGACATTCCCATCCTCAACTTCCTGGTGCCCAAGGAATTCACGCATGAGCACAACCGCCTCACCGGCGTGGTGTTCGAGACCGTGCACGCCGTCTATGACGATAAAGGCCGCCGCCAGCTGGTGAATAATGGCGAGCCCGATGTCCACATGCCCTGCGACGATGTTCTGCTCGCCGTCGGCCAGGAAAACGCCTTCCCCTGGATCGAGCGTGACATCGGCATCGCCTTTGACCGTTGGGGCATGCCGGTGGTGGACGAAACCACCCACCGCTCCACGCATGAGAAAGTTTTCTTCGGCGGCGACGCCGCCTTCGGCCCCAAGAACATCATCTGGGCGGTCGCCCACGGCCACCAGGCCGCCATCTCCATTGATCGTCTCTGCCAGGGCGCCGCCATTGATAACCGTCCGGCTCCGGCCGTGAGCATGACCAGCCAGAAAATGGGCATCCACGAGTGGATCTACGATAACGAGGTCTCCAACGAGCACCGCTTCGCCGTCCCCCATGCTGAAAAAACCGTGGCGCTGGCCGATATCAAAACCGAGGTCGAGCTTGGTTTTGATCTTAAGCAGGCATTCTCCGAAGCCCAGCGCTGCCTCAATTGCGATGTGCAGACCGTCTTCTCCGCCCCCGCCTGCATCGAATGCGATGCTTGCGTCGACATTTGCCCCGAGGATTGCATCACCTTCACCGCCGATGGTGAGGAGGCCGATCTGCGTGGCCGCCTCAATGCCCCGGCGCGCAACCTCAGCCAGGATCTCTACATCGCCAGTGGGTTGAAGACCGGCCGCGTCATGGTCAAGGACGAGGATGTCTGTCTGCATTGCGGCATGTGTGCCGAACGTTGCCCGACCGGTGCCTGGGACATGCAACGCTTTCTCTTCGATATGGCACAAGCGGGAACAGCATGCTCCAGGTCGTAAAAGCGGTTGACGGTCTCGTCCGCGTCAACGATTTCGTCGTCAAATTCGCCAACGTCAACGGCTCCGGCTCCGCCAGCGCCAACCAGATGTTCGGCAAATCCATCCTGCGCATGGGCGTCCCCGTCGCCACGCGCAACATCTTCCCCTCCAACATCCAGGGCCTGCCGACCTGGTATGAAATCCGCGTCTCCGAGGCCAACTATCTCGGCGCGCGCGAGGGCACCGAGCTGATGGTGGCCATGAACCCGCAAACCTGGGATCAGGACATCGCCTCCATCCTCCCCGGCGGCTACCTGTTCTACGATTCGAGCCGCGTGGTGCCCGAGAGCCGCCTGCGCGGCGACATCATCATCATCGGCATGCCGCTCACCGAGCTGTGCAACCGCGCCTACACCGACCCGCGCCAGCGCCAGCTCTTCAAGAACATCATCTATGTCGGCGCCCTCGCCGCCCTGCTCGATATCGATATCGAAGTGCTCGAAACCCTGATCGCCGAGCAGTTCAAGGCCAAGGAGAAGCTGATCTCCGCCAACATCCAGGCCCTGCACATGGGGCGGGACTATGCGCAAACCCACTTCCAGTGCCCCATCGGCCTGCGCGTGCGCCGCTCCAACGCGGTGGGCGATCGCATCGCCATCGAGGGCAACGCCGCCGCCGGCCTTGGCGCGGTCTATGGCGGCGCCACCGTCGCCGCCTGGTATCCCATCACCCCCTCCACCTCGCTGGTCGAGGGCTTCCAGAAATACTGCTCCCGCTTCCGGGTAGACCCGCAAACCGGCGCGCACAACTTCGCCATCGTCCAGGCCGAGGACGAGCTCTCCTCCATCGGCATGGTCATCGGCGCCTCCTGGAACGGCGCGCGCGCCTTCACCGCCACCTCCGGCCCCGGCATTTCGCTGATGCAGGAATTCTTCGGCCTCGCCTATTTCGCTGAAATTCCGGCCGTCATCTTCGATGTCCAGCGCGCCGGCCCCTCCACCGGCATGCCCACCCGCACCCAGCAGTGTGACGTTCTGGCCTGCGCCTACGCCTCCCATGGCGACACCAAGCACGTCTTGCTCTTCCCCGAAGACCCTTACGAGTGCTTCACCTTCGGCGCCCAGGCGTTTGACCTCGCGGACCGCCTGCAAACCCCCATCTTCGTCCTGCTTGATCTCGATATCGGCATGAACGAGCGCCTCACCCGCCCGCTCACCTGGGATGATTCCAAAAAACTGGATCGCGGCAAGGTGATGACCGCCGAAGAGCTCGAATCCGGCAAGGATTTTGGCCGCTATCTCGATATCGATGGCGACGGCATCCCCTACCGCACCTATCCTGGCACCCACCCCTCGCGCGGCTCCTTCTTCACCCGCGGCACCTCGAAAGACCGTTACGCCCGCTACACCGAGCTCGGCGCCGCCTATGAGGACAACATGCAGCGCCTGCTGCGCAAATTCGCCACCGCCGCCACGCTGGTCCCCGCTCCGCTGGTCCGCCCGGCATCCCGCCCCACCAAATTCGGCGCCATCTATTACGGCTCAACCGCCGCCGCCATGCTCGAAGCGGCTGACCTCCTGGCCGAGGAAGGCATCGAGCTGGACCTGATGCGCGTGCGCGCCTTCCCCTTCAGCGACATCGTCGCCGGCTTCATCGAGGCCCATGAGAGAGTCTTCGTCGTCGAGCAGAACCGTGACGCCCAGCTGCGCACCCTGCTGGTCAACGAGCTGGAGATCGACCCGGCCCGCCTGCCCAAAATCCTGCATTATGACGGCTCGCCCATCACCGCGCGCCAGATCGCCAGCAAAATCAAAAGCCACCCCGCGCTCGCGGCCCGGTCTTTTGAGAGGAGCGCCTCATGAGCTTTCTGCCCAAACCCAAGCTGCACCATCCCGGCCTGCTCCCCAATGGGCTTGGCTACACGCGGCGTGACTATGAAGGCGCGATCTCCACCCTCTGCGCCGGCTGCGGGCATGATTCCATCTCGGCGGCCATCGTCCATGCCTGCTTCCAGATGGAGCTGCCCCCCCACCGCATCGCCAAGCTCTCCGGCATCGGCTGCTCCTCCAAAACGCCCACCTATTTCCTGGGCAACTCCCACGGCTTCAACTCCGTGCACGGGCGCATGCCCTCCGTCCTCACCGGCGCCAACCTCGCCAACCGGGACCTGATCTATCTCGGCGTCTCCGGCGATGGTGACTCCGCCTCCATCGGCCTCGGCCAGTTCGCCCACTCCATGCGCCGCGGCGTCAACATGGTCTATATCGTCGAGAATAACGGCGTATACGGACTCACCAAGGGCCAGTTCTCCGCCACGGCTGACAAAGGCGCCAAAAGCAAGCGCGGCATCGCCAATAACGACGAGGCGATCGACCTTGTCAGCATGGCCATCCAGCTCGGCGCCAGCTTCGTCGCCCGCAGCTTCTC
>JAKBAQ010000224.1 GCA_021808985.1 Pseudomonadota bacterium | reverse complement strand
GGCCGGGGCGGATAGAGTTTTTGCGGCTGGACCGCGAGGCGGGCACAGACCGCGACGTGCTGCTGCTCTCGCATCTGCTGGACCCGACGGAGGCGTTCATCGAGACCATCGCGCGCCCGGCGCATGGCATGCTCATCACCTCCGCCACGCTGCGCGACGGGGCGGACAACGAAACCGCCTGGGAGGGTGCCGAGGCGCGCACGGGGGCGGCGCATCTGGCGACGCCGGCCATCCGCGCGGCGTTCGACTCACCGTTTGACTATGCGCAGCGCACGCGCATCGCGCTGATCACGGATGTGAACACGCAGGACATGGGGGCGCTGGCCGGGGCGTATCAGGCGCTGTTTCAGGCGGCGGGCGGCGGCGGGCTTGGGTTGTTCACCGCCATTTCGCGGCTGCGCGCGGTGCAGGCGCGCATCGCCAAGCCGCTGGAGGAGGCGGGAATCGCGCTCTACGCCCAGCATGTGGACGCGATGGACAATGCCACGCTGGTGGATATTTTCCGCGCCGAGGAGCATGCCTGCCTGCTCGGCACCGATGCGATGCGCGATGGCGTGGATATTCCCGGCAATGCGCTGCGGCTGGTGGTGTTTGAGCGCACACCATGGCCGCGCCCGGATATTCTGCACCGCACGCGGCGCACGCATCTCTCCGGCGGGGCGCCCAAGGAATATGACGATGCGATTGTGCGCTTGAGGCTGCGCCAGGCGTTCGGGCGGCTGATCCGCCGGGCCGATGACCGGGGCGTGTTCGTGCTGCTGGACCGGCAGATGCCCTCGCGGCTGCTGAGCGCCTTCCCCGAGGGGGCGCCGGTGATCCGCTCCGGCCTGGCCGAGGCGGTGGCGGGGATAAGGCGGTTTTTGGAGCGGGGGGCGTGAAATTGCTTTTCCGGCGCGCGCGCTTGTTGCTAAAAACAGGGCAGCCGTAGCACAACCTTAACGAGAACGGATGCATAAGGCCGGCCAATGGATATTCAGCTCGTTTTTGATGGCAGCACTAGCTTGGCGCCCAGCGGCTTTGTCACGGCGATGGACTATGCGGCCAGCCAGCTCGACAAGCTGATAACCGACCCCGTGACTGTCAGCATTTCGGTCTCGTGGAACGACACCGTGTTCGGCGAGGGCGGGCCGAACATGGGGCAATACAGCTACGCCACCGTTGTCGCCGCGCTGAAGGCCCACGCCTCGACGCCCGCGGGCATAGAGGCCGCGGCCAACCTGCCGAGCGTGGACCCGACCGGGACGGGGTATTTGTGGGTCTCGGATGCGCAGGCCGAGGCGCTGGGGCTGATGACGGGCTCCGCCGGGGCGGGCGCCGATGGCTCCGTCACCTTCGGCTCGTCGGGGACGGTGCTCGATTTCAGCACCACCGGGACCAGCGTGCCGGCCAACCAGTATGACTTCGTCGGGATCGCGGAGCATGAGCTGACGCATGCGCTGGGGCGAATCGACTCGAATTCCGGGCAGCCGCAATTCATCATGGATCTGTACAAATATGCCTCGCCGGGGACGTTGCAGACCAACGGGGCGAACCTGACATATATCTCGATCGACGGCGGCACCACGGCGGTGGATACGCTCTCCTCCAGCTCTGATCTGTCGGATTGGGCGTCCAACGCGGTGAATGACGCCTTCGACGCCTATGCGATGCCGGGCGTGCTGAACACCATCTCATCGGCTGACATGACGCTGATGAGCGCGCTGGGGTTCAATGTGCTGTGCTTCATGGCGGGGACGCGCATCGCCACGCCGGAGGGCGAGGTGGCGGTGGAGCGGCTGGCGATCGGTGATGAGGTGCTGACCCTTTTTCAGGGCCGCCAGCGGGTTAGGTGGATCGGGATCAGCCATTATGATGGGCGATTCCTGCGCGGCAACCACCTGATGCTGCCGGTTTGCATCAAGGCTGGGGCGCTGGGGGATGGCGTGCCGGCGCGGGATTTGCGGGTTTCGCCAGGGCATGGCGTGCTGGCCGCGGGCGGGCTGGCGCCGGCATGGCGGCTGGTGAACGGCGTGAGCGTGACCCAGGCCGAGAGCGTGGAGGGCGTGAGCTACTACCACCTTGAGCTGGCGGCGCATGATGTGGTGTTCGCGGAGAACTGCCCGGCGGAGAGCTATCTCGACATTGGGGAGCGGCGGAAATTCCATAACGCGGAGACGTTTCAGGCGCTGTATCCGGGCGAGCAGGCGGCGCCGGTGGCCTGTGTGGCGCGGCTGGAGGATGGTTTCTTGCTGCGCGAGGCGCAGGCCAGGGTGAACCTGCGGGCGGGGATTGCGCCGGTGACGGAAATGGCGGGGGCGTTGCGCGGCGAACTGGAGGTGGCGGGGCCGGAGGTTTGCGCGGGCTGGGCGCTGTGCGCGGCGTGCCCTGAGGTGCCGGTGGAGCTGCTGGTTTTCGCCGGGGCCGAGGTGGTGGCGCGGGTGCTGGCCAACGGCTACCGGGCGGATGTACGAGCGGCGGGGCTGGGTAGCGGATGCTGCGGCTTCGCGGTGGCGCTTCCGGCGGGGGCGCGGGGTGAAATCTCGGTGCGCCGGGCGCTGGATGGGGCGGAGCTGAGGTTTGGAGGGGAAGTGGCGCGGGTGGCTTGACTCTGCCGCCCCCGCGGTCCAAACGGAAAATATATTCGTCCGCCGTGCTGCGAGGGTTCGCACCACGGCGCGTTTTGCGTTGTGAGGGTGGTAGAGCATGTTCGACAGCCTGTCGGGCAAATTAGGTGAGGTTTTTGACCGGCTCCGCCGACGGGGGAGCTTGTCGGAGGCGGATGTGAGCGAGGCGCTGCGGGAGATCCGCCTGGCGCTGCTGGATGCTGACGTCGCGCTGCCGGTGGTGAAGGATTTCATCGCCACGGTGAAGGAAAAGGCCGTGGGCGCGGAAGTGCTGCGCTCGGTCTCACCGGGGCAGATGGTTGTCAAAATCGTCAACGATGCGCTGATCGAGGCGCTCGGCGGCGCGGTGGTGCCGGTTAATCTGCTGGCCCCCTCGCCTATTCCCATCCTCATGGTTGGTTTGCAGGGTTCGGGCAAGACCACCACCTCGGGCAAGCTGGCGCTGCGGCTGCGCACGCGCGAGCGCAAGAAGGTGCTGCTGGCGAGCCTGGATACGCAGCGCCCGGCGGCGCAGTTGCAGCTGGAGCAGTTGGCGCAGCGCGCCGAGGTGGCGAGCCTGCCGATTATCGCCGGGCAGAGCCCGTTGCAGATCGCGCAGCGGGCCATGGATGTGGCGCGGCGCGAAGTGTTCGACGTGGTGATTCTGGACACCGCGGGGCGGCTCTCGATCGACGCGGCGCTGATGGAGGAGGTGAAATCCATCCGCTTCGCCGTGAATCCGGTGGAGACTCTGCTGGTGGTCGACGCCATGACCGGCCAGGACGCGGTGACCACCGCCACCGCCTTTAATCAGGCGCTGGGGATTACCGGCATCGTGATGACCCGGCTGGACGGCGATGCGCGCGGCGGCGCGGCGCTCTCGATGCGCGCGGTGACCGGCGCGCCGATCAAGCTCGCGGGCACCGGCGAGAAGCTGGATGCGCTGGATGAATTCAACCCCGAGCGGATTGCCGGGCGAATTCTCGGCATGGGCGATATCGTCGGCCTGGTGGAGCGGGCGGCGCAGACTATCGACCAGGCGGAGGCCGAAAAGCTCGCCAAGCGCATGGCCAAGGGCAAGTTCGACCTTGACGATTACGCATCGCAGCTGAAGCAGATTTCCAAGATGGGGTCGCTGTCGGGGATTCTGGGCATGCTGCCGGGTGTCGGCAAGATCAAGAAACAGATCGAGGATGCGAATCTCGATACCACCATGTTCAAGCGCCAGGCGGCGATCATCAGCTCGATGACCAAGGCCGAGCGCCGCAACCCGGACCTGCTGAAGGCCAGCCGCAAGAAGCGGGTGGCGGCGGGGTCTGGCACGTCGGTTCAGGAGGTCAACAAGCTGCTGAAGCAGTTTGATGACATGTCCACCATGATGAAACGCATGAATAAAGCCGGTGGCCAGGAGGCGATGATGCGCCAGATGCAGGCCGCCATGGGCCAGGCCAAGGGCGGCCGCCGTCCGTTTTGAAGTTTTACCGTTTAACCTTGAGGAGTTGCCATGTCTGTTAAAATCCGTCTCTCGCGCGCCGGCGCCAAGAAACGCCCGTTCTACCATATCGTGATCGCCGATGCGAACAGCCCGCGCGATGGCAAGTTCATTGAGCGCGTGGGCACCTATAACCCGATGCTGCCGGCCGAACATGCCGAGCGGGTGACACTGGTGAGCGAGCGCCTGACCCATTGGATCGCCAATGGCGCGCAGCCGACCGAGCGCGTCGCCAAGTTCCTCGGCAAGGCCGGGCTGATCGCGATGCCGGTGTATCCGGAACAGCCCAAGCAGTCCGCGCCGAAGAAGAAGGCGCAGGAACGCGCGGCCGCGCGCGCGAAGGCCGCCGCTTAAGGCAACGGGGGTTAGG
>JAKBAQ010000223.1 GCA_021808985.1 Pseudomonadota bacterium | reverse complement strand
AGCGGCAGAATCAGCGCATTGCGGCGCACCAGATACGCGATATATTCCCCCGCCCGCTCCTCCCCCGTCGCGGCGCACGCCAACTCGGCTGAAAATGTCTGCAAACAACTCACATCGAGCAGAAAACTCACCAGCGCCGCGTCAAACCCTGCCAGCAGCCGCTTGTTCAGCATCGCCGCCAGGTCGGCGTCCGAGCCGCTGAACCGCCGCAGCGCGCGCTCCGAATCCGGCTCCTCCGACATCACGGCCTGAATCAACCGCACCGCCGCCGGCCAGCCCTCGGTTTTTTCCAAAATCAGCTCAACCGTCTCCTGGCGCGCCGGCCCCAGCCCCGCCTCGCGCAGCAGGTCAGCAACCGCCCCGGCATCAAAGCTCAAATCCCGCGCGCCCAAATCCACCGCGTTCAGCTCCAGCCGCGCGCGGCCCTTGTCGAAAGGAATTTCCGTGCTGCTCGCCAGCACCAGCCGCAGCTTCGCCCCGGTGGTGAACACCAGCGCATCGATAATCCGCGCCAGCTCCGGGTCGGTGCAGAAATGCAGATTATCCAGAAACAACACAGGGTTTCCCAGTGCGACCAGCTTCTTGATGATGGCATCAAGCCCTTCCCCCGCCGCCTGCTCCTCCCGCGGCGCGTGCAAATCCGCCGCGCGCTCCAGCAGCGCCAGCACATTGGCCGCATCCGTGTCGCACGGGTCGAGCGAGACCCAGATGCACAGCCGCTGCCGCTCGCTCCATTCGCGGTGCAGCCGGGTCAGAAAAGTGGTCTTGCCATAGCCCGTCGGTGCTGAGACCGTCATCAGCTTGGGCACGAACGGGCAGCTGATATGCTCCATGATCCGCGGCGTCGACACCAGCGCGAACCCATAAAACGGCGGCTCGAACTTGCCCACCCGGCGCTGGCGCAACGCCGCGCCCGGCTCCTGCCCGCCATCGCCAAAATCTCCGCCCCGCGGCGGCGCATGCGAGATCGCCTGACGCTCTCCCCCCGCCATGTCGGCATGCCGGATCACATTGTTCATGTCTGGTTTCCCTCAAGCAAGCTGGCCGGTATTCTTCTCCACGCGCCCGGTCCACCCAAAGATTGGCACGCCCGCCCCCCAAAACGCCATACCAAAGTATGGGTTTTCCGCTTTCCCGCGCAAATGCCGAACTTTCGTTCAGTGCAAGCCCTCCCCGCGCGCGGGAGGAAGCATCTCCACGGCGCTGCCCAGGGTCCACGGGGCCAACCCCGGCAGACGCGTCACGCCTCCAAGCCCCCAGGAACATGCCATGTCACCCAACTACAAAGACATTATCTACGAAGTCCGCGACGACGCGGTGCAGATCATCATCAACCGCCCGGAGGTGATGAACGCCTTCCGCCTGCAAACGCTGGAAGAAATGATCGACGCCCTGAAGCGCGCGGATGAGGAGAAATCGGTCAACGCCGTGGTCCTCTCCGGCGCGGGCGAGCGCGCCTTCTGCACCGGCGGCGACCAGAAGGTGCATCTCTCCGAGGACGGGCTCTACGGCCCGCGCGGCAGTGTGGGCATGCCGGTTGAAGACATGCACAGCGCCCTGCGCGACCTGCGCAAGGTCTCCATCGCCAAGGTCCAGGGCTTCGCCATTGGCGGCGGCAACGTCTTCGCCACCATTTGCGACCTCACAATCGCCTCCGAGCAGGCCCAGTTCGGCCAGGTCGGCCCCAAGGTCGGCTCGGTCGACCCCGGCTACGGCACCGCCTATCTCTCCCGCCTGGTCGGCGAGAAAAAGGCGCGCGAAATCTGGTTCCTCTGCCGCCGCTACCCCGCCGCCGAGGCCCTGCAGATGGGCCTGGTCAACAAGGTGGTGCCGCATGCGGAGCTGGATGCCGAAGTCGCCAAATGGTGCGCTGAGATCAACCAGCTCAGCCCCGGCGCCATCGCCATCGCCAAGCGCTCCTTCAACGCTGACTCTGAGACCATCCGCGGCATCGGCTTCCTCGGCATCCAGGCCGTCAAGGGCTTCTACATGAGCGAGGAATCCAAGGAGGGCGTGCGCGCCTTCAACGAGCGCCGCAAGCCTGACTTCAAGAAATACGCCTGAGCCCCCCCGGGGTTGAATCATGGCCTGCTTCAACCCCAAACTCCCAATCACGAACAATCACTCCGGAGGACCAAGATGGATTTCAGCGGCCTGAGCGCCTTCCACTGCGAACTTGATGATGGGCTCTTCCACATCACCCTCAACCGCCCCGACCAGGGCAACGTCTTCGGCATTGCTTTCTGCACGGAACTCAACGCCATCACCAGCCAGATCAGCGAACATCCCGGCGTGCGCGCCGTGCTCATCTCCGCCACCGGCCGCTTCTTCAGCCTGGGGGGAGACATCAACCTGATGTCCGGCGACCATGCCGCCCTGCCCGTCATCGTGCGCGAGCTCACTGGCCCGCTGCACACCGCCATCACCCGGCTGATGCTGATGAACGCGCCGGTCGTCTGCGCCGTCAACGGCCGCGGCGCCTTCGGCGGCGCCACCGCGCTCGCCGCCTCGGCTGATCTTCTCATCGCCGGCCACGAGGCCAAATTCGGCGCCGCCTTCACCGGCATCGGCTTCAGCTGCGATTCCGGCTCCACCATCGCCCTCTCGCAGCGCATGGGCATCGCGCGCGCCCGGCGTTTTTTACTCCTGGGTGAAACCCTGGACGCGCAACAAGCACTCGCCGAAGGCCTCGCCGACAAAGTCGTGCGGGAAGATGAGCTGCAAACCGAGGCCCTCGCCATCGCCCGCAAGCTCGCCAGCGGCCCCACCAGCGCCTATGGCGAGATCAAGCGCCTGTTCGCCCATGTCAGCAGCCGCGCCGCCGCCACGCAGATGGAGGAAGAAGCCATGGCCCTCGCCCGCGTCGCCAGAACCGCCGACGCCTGGGAAGGCATGACCTCCTTCCTGCAAAAACGCCCGGCCAGGTTCAGCGGCGGCTAACAGATTGTTTTAAAATTTTTGCGGGGTTTGGGGAGCTTTTCATGAAAAGCTCCCCAAAATTCTGGCTCTTTTTTGCAAAAAAGGGCCAGACCCCAAAAAACTTTTGAAAATAATCCTGAATGTTTTTGCAGAGACTGTCTCTAGCCATCGCCATAGCGCGGCGGCCGCCGTTCCTTGAACGCGGCCACCGCCTCCACATGGTCCGCCGTCTCCAGCAGCAGCACCTGCTGGCGGTCCTCCAAGGCCAGTCCCGCCTCCAAACCCGGCGCATCCACGGCCAGATTCAGCGTCTCCTTGGTCATGCGCAGCCCCATCGGCGAGGCCAGCAGCATCTCCCGCGCCATGGCCAGCCCCGCCGCCAGCAATTCCTCCTGCGGCACCACCTCGCTCACCAGCCCGCTGCGCAAACTTCGCGCCGCATCAATAAACTTTCCGGTCAGCAGCAGCTCCGAAGCCAGCGACAAACCAACCAGCCGCGGCAGCAAATAGCCCGAGCCCATATCGCACCCGCCCACGCCAACACGCAGATACGCGGCATTCATCCGCGCCTGCGGCCCGGCGATGCGCACATCCGCCGCCAGCGCCAGCGAGAATCCCGCCCCGCACGCCGCCCCCTGCACCAGGGCGATAATGGGCTGCGGCGCCGCGCGCATCAGGCGCGGAATGGCCGAGTATAATGTCTGCATCGCCATCTGCCGCCGCGCCCGCCCGGCGCCGGGCGGCGCGAACGCAGCCGATGACAAATCCGCCCCCGCGCAAAATGCCCGCCCCTCGCCGCGCAAAATCACCACCCGCACATCGGGCCGGCGCGCCAGCCCGGCAAAATACGCCCCCAGCGCCTCCGCCATTTCCGGCGAAACCGCGTTCAGCGCCTCCGGCCGGTTGAGCGAGAGAATCTCAATCTCCCCCCGCTGCTCGGCGATGATGCAACCCGCCTCCATCTCAGAATGTCAGCACCGCCTTCACGCACAAGCCACGCTTCTGCTCATCCACCGCCTGGTTTATCGCGGCGAACGGATACGTCCTGACCAGCTTGTCGATCGGAAATTTCCCCGCTTTGTACAAATCCACCAGCTGCGGAATAAACTCGTGCGGATCGCTGTCCCCCTCGATCACGGCCCTGACCGTGAGCCCATTGCTCAGCGCCGCCAGTACGTTGAGCGGCAGCGCCGCCGCCGGGTTGGAGGGCACGCCGATCAGCGCCAGCGTGCCGCGCATGGCCAGGCATCCCAGCGCCGCCTCCATCGCCGCCACCGCGCCTGATGTATCAACCGCGTAATTCACGCCCTCGGGCACAATCTCGCGCACCCGCACCGCCACGTCCTGCGCCTTGGGGTCGATCACATGCGTCGCCCCCAGCTCCAGCCCCAGCGCGCGCCGCTCCGCCATCGGCTCAACCAGTATGATGGTCTCGCAGCCCTGCACCCGCGCGCCCATCACCGCGCTCAACCCCACCGGCCCGCCCCCGAACACGATAATGCCAGACCCCGCCTCCGCCTTCAGAGACCGCATGACAGCTC
>JAKBAQ010000222.1 GCA_021808985.1 Pseudomonadota bacterium | reverse complement strand
GTGTAGGCGCTGCCGTCAGCGGCCAGCACGCCAAGCGCGCGGGACGGATTGCCCGCCTCATACGCCACCCCCAGGCCGAGCTGCGGGGTCCATGCCAGCCCCGCCGCGCTCATATAGTCACGGCTCACCGCCAGGCGCAGATAGGGCCTGATGCTGGTGGCCGAACCGGCCAGGCCGGTGAGGGCGAAGGCGCTTTGCTGGGCGCGCTCGCTAAAGCGCCCGAAGCTGACGCGCGCCGCGCTCACCCCCGCCGCCGGCAGCAGAACAAAGCCGCCGAGCCGCAGCGGCATGGCCAGCCGCACCGCGGCGGAGACCACGCTGCCCGCCGGGCTGGCCGATGCCGCGCCAACCCCGCTGGCCCGCGCCATGCTGGTGGCGGTGAAGCCGCCCAGCACGTCGCCCGAGAGCAGCAGGCGCCCCAGCGGCTGCACCGCGTAGGCGCCGAGCCTTATGGTGCGCGCGCTGGCGGTGCCGCCCTGGGCGTCGCGCAGGGCCGTGGCATCATACCCCGCGGCCAGGCCCAGCGTGGTGCCGCCGCCATTCACCGCGCGGCCAACCCCGGCGAGAAAGCCCGCATTCTGGGCCGCGTAGCCGCCCGGCTGGTTGAAGACGCCGCCTGACGCCTCCACCCAGCCGCCCGCGCCGCAGAACGCGCCCGCCAGCGCCTGGGCGATGCCCGCCCGCGCGCCGGACCCGCCCGGCAGCGCCGCGGCGGCGGGGCAGGCGGCGGCGGGGGCGTCACCCACCTCGTTCAGCAGTGAATCGCTGGCGCGCGTGCCCGCCCATGCCAACGCCTGCCGGGCGCGGGGGAACAGCGCCTCGTCAGCCGGGGCGATGGAAAAGGCGCGCAGCCGGTAGCTGAAGATGCCTGGCGGGTCGATCGCCAGAACGGTGGCGTTGCCGGAGACCACGGCCTCGCCGGCGGCGAGCTGGGTGCTGACACTGGTGAACCCGCCGCTCAGCCCGCCATTGGCGGTGAGGAAGGCGCCGGATGCCGGGGCGTAGCTGCCCGGCGCCAGCACATATACCAGCCGCCCGTCCAGCAGCGCCGTGCCGGTGACGTTGAGCTGCGACACCCCGGCGGGCGTCACCACCACCCGCAGCGTGCCACCCGCTTGCTGCACGAAATTGCCCGTGATGGTGAGCGGCGCGCCGACGAGTCCGGGCTGAAAGGTGCCGGAATTGACGACGGTGCCGATCGCCCAGTTGCCGGAGGCCGTCCAGTCCGCGCCGGGGGCCACGCTGAGCGCGCCGCCAGCGCCGAAGCCGCTGATGCCGCTGGCGAGCGCGCCGCTGCCGGTGAGGGTGATGGCGCTGTTGGTGCCGCCGCCCTCAATGCCCCCGGTGAGGCTGGCGCCGGTGCCAAGGGTGAGGCTGCTCGCCCCGCCGCTGAAGCGCACCGCCGCGCCGCCGGCGGCGGCGATGATCTGTCCGGTATCATAGATGCTGGCGCCGCCGCCCTTCACCAGCACGCCGGTGGCGCCGGTGATGCTGCCGGTGTTGGTGAGCGTGTCTCCCCGGCCCAGCCGCACCCCGGCGGTGGCGCCGTGCACCAGGCCGGTATTCACCACCGTGGCGCCGGGGGCGACGGCGATAACCCCGGCAAGCCCCCCGGCGATGGTGCCGCTGTTCGTAAGGCTGCCCGGCCCGGCGAGATAGGCGCCGAACACCGGCCCGCTGATGAACCCGGCATTCTGCACCGCGGCGGCGCGCCCGCCGGCGAAAACCCCGGAATAACCGCCGATGAGCCGCCCGCTGGCCGTATTGCTCAGGCTGCCGCCGGAATAGAGCGAGACGGCATCACCCGTGCGCGCCGAGATGACACCGCTATTAACCACGGCACCCAGCCCGTTGCCGGTGTAAACGCCGATATGCGCGCCAAAAATGCTGCCGCCCGCCGCGTTGGCAAGGCTGCCGCCCGCGTTCAGGCTCACGCCGTCATCGCCCGCCGCCACCAGCCCGGCATTGCTCAGGCTGGCGGCTTCGTTGCGGGCCAGCAGGCCGTAGGTGGCGGCGTGGATGGCCCCGGTGGCCTGGTTGCCCACCACCCCGCCCGCGCCGAGATAGATGCCAACGCCGCCCGCCGCGTCTATGGCGCCGGCATTCTCCAGCATGGCGGGGGCTTGCGGGTCGGTGAGCGTGGCGAGTCCGCCGCTGCTGAGCGTGGCGCCAGCGGCGATGCGCACCGGCCCAAGGCCGTAGGCGGCGAGATTCACGGTGCCGCTCTGGCTGGTTGAAATAACGCTCTGCGCCCGCGCCGGAGCCGCCGCAACCGCGCCAAGGGAGAGCGCCGCGCAGCCGGCGACCAGACCTGTCTTCCACGGCAGCCGCGCCGTATCATCATGGCAAACCATTGAATTTGTCCTTAAACAGGGCTGGCTGAGCCGCCCGTTCACTACCTCAAGTGGTGCCAAGCTACGGGTGGCGGCATGAATCCGGCGTTAACCCAACCCCGGGAAAACGGGTTAAAAGATTTTATCTCTGTAATCTTTGCCCGCCCGCCCCGGCTTGCCGAAACGCCAGCGGCGGCGTAAGCCCCCGCATCGCAATCCATTTCGTATTTTCAGGCAGAGCTTTTTCATGAAACAGCAGGCAAACCTCATCCGCGCCGGTCAGGTCATCGAACACGAAGGCAACCGCTGGACCGTGCTGAAACAGCAGATCATCACCCCCGGCAAGGGCGGCGCGTTCATCCAGGTGGAGATGCGCAACCTGAAGACCGGCAACAAGACCAATGAGCGCTGGCGCACCGCCGATACGGTGGAACGCCTGACCACCGAGGACCGGGACTACAGCTATTCCTACACCGACGGCGAGAATCTGGTGCTGATGGACCCCGAGACCTTCGAGCAGTTCATCGTGCCGGTGAGCCTGCTGGGCGATTCCGCGCCCTTCCTGCAGGATAACATGCAGGTCTCGGTCGGGCTGGTCGAGGGCGATCCGGTGTCGATCACGCTGCCGCCGCATGTCACGCTCGAGATCGTCGAGGCCGACCCGGTGGTCAAGGGCCAGACCGCCTCGTCATCCTACAAGCCCGCCAAGCTCTCCAACGGCGTCAAGACCCTGGTGCCGCCCTTCATCGAGGCGGGCGAGCGCGTGGTGGTGCGCACCGAGGATGGCAGCTACGTGGAACGCGCCAAGGGATAAGTGAAAACGGGGGGCTTGCCCCCTCGCCTTTCCACCGGGGCCAGCCCGTGGCAGCCATTGGCCTTACTTCATTTCCAGGAGCCCATTTCCATGATGCCACGTCTTTCCGCGCACATGACCGTGATGCAGGCCGCCGCGCAGAAGGCCGCCAAGCGCCTCCTGCGCGACTTCAACGAGGTTGAGAATTTGCAGGTCTCGGTGAAGGGGCCCGGGGATTTCGTCAGCCAGGCGGATCTGCGCGCGGAGGCGAGCCTGCGCGAGGATCTGGAAAAGGCGCGGCCGGGCTATGGCATGCTGATGGAGGAGTCCGGCGCCAGCGGGTCTGACAAATGGGCCTGGCGCTGGGTGGTGGACCCGCTGGACGGCACCACGAACTTCCTGCACGGCATTCCGCACTGGGCGATTTCCATCGCGCTGGAGAAGCGCCTGCCCGATGGCGGCGCTGAAATTGCCGCGGCGGTGGTGTATTGCCCGGTGAATAATGAGATGTTCTGGGCCGAGAAGGGCGTCGGCGCGTATCTTAACGACAGGCGCCTGCGGGTTTCGGCCCGGCGCGAGCTGAAGGACGCGGTGTTCGCCACCGGCATTCCCTTCGCCATCACCTCCAACGCCAACCGCATGGCCTTCGCCCGCACGCTGAGCACGCTGATCCCCCAGGTCGCGGGCATAAGGCGCTTCGGCTCGGCAGCGCTGGACCTCGCCTGGGTCGCCGCCGGGCGGTATGACGGCTATTGGGAAAGCGGGATCAAGCCCTGGGATATCGCGGCGGGGATGCTGATCGTGCGCGAGGCCGGGGGCTATGCCACGGATGATGAGGGCAAGGATGCGGTGGGCGAGACGGTGGTGGCCGCCAACCCGAACCTGCACCCGCGGCTGCTGGAGGTTGTGCGGGACGGTCTGGCGGCCGCGAAAGGTTAAGGTTAAGGTTTCCGGGTGAAACCTTATCGGATCATCCTGATTCTGGCTGCCTTGCTGCCCGCCCCCGTGGCGGCGCAGGTGCAGGTGAACCCGGCCGCCCTGGCGCAACTGGCGGGCGTGGCACCAACGTCGCCCAAGCCCGCGCCCAGGCCTAAGCCCGCGCCGCCCGTGAAACATGTTTGGCATGAGGTGAGGCGGCCGATGCGCGTGGTTGAACCCGCGCCGCTCAGGCATTCGCCCCTTAAACCCACGCCCATTAAGCCCGCACCGGCATCGGCGGTGCCGCCCGCGCCGGCCCTGGGCGCTGTGCAAGCCCCCCGGCCAGTGGCCCCGCCGCCAGCTTTGGTGGTGGCGTTTGCGCCCGGCAGCGCCTCGCCGCCCGCCGGCATCGGGGCGG
>JAKBAQ010000221.1 GCA_021808985.1 Pseudomonadota bacterium | reverse complement strand
GAGCTGGCGCTGTTGCTGCCGGCCCTGGGCGCCACCGGCGCCATGGCCGTGCTGGAGGATGCGCCTTTTAGCACCTATGGCCTGGCTGGCGCGCGGCGGGGGGTGCTGACCGCGCAGGGGCTTGCCACCGGCGTGGCGGCGCTGGGCCTGCTGGTGGGGCTGCTGCTGGTAAGCGGCCATGGCGTTGCCGTGGCGGGGGGAATCGGCTGGATCGAGGTGTTTCATTATGGCGCGGCCTGGCTGTTGGCGAGCCTGCTCACCGGCCTTGCCGAGGAGCTTGCCTTTCGGGGCTATCTGCTCACGGTGCTGACGCGCGGCGTTGGGTTTTGGCCGGCGGCGGGGCTGACCAGCCTGTTATTCTGCGTTCTGCACGGCGTGAATGCGGGAGAGAGCGTGATTGGCATGGCAGCCATTCTCGGCGCGGGGCTGGTGCTGGCCCTGGGGGTTCGGCTCACCGGCTCGCTATGGTGGTCCATCGGGTTCCATGGCGGGTGGGATTACGCGGAAAACTACCTGTTCGGCACGCATGACAGCGGTGCAAGCTGCCTGGGCACGCTGCTTGATTTTACCCCGCGCGGGGCTACGTATCTCTCCGGCGGCGGCACCGGGCCCGAGGGTAGCCTCTTCAGCCTGGGTGTTCTGGCTCTGGCCGGCGCGGGATTATGGCTCTTGCGGGGGCGGCTCGCGCGGTGCGCGGCAACCTCCGGCGGCAAATAGCATTTGGCGGTATTCCTTTTGATATGGATCAAAACCGTATTCCTTGTTAAGGATTGGTCATGGCAACCTTACATGAGCTGTCGGAATTCCGGCGTCCGCTTCCGATTAATCTCGCAAACCGGCCAACAGCCTCGAATTGTGATGATTGCGGCGCGCGCCACAGCGGGTTGTGCAATGTGCTGAGCGAGGATGAGCTGGAATTCCTGACCCGCGCGGCGCAGCGCGTGAGCCTGGCCCCTGGCACCGTGTTCGTCGAAGAGGGCGAGAAGGCAGCCTATTTCTACAATATCAACCAGGGCAATGTGCGCCTGTTCAAATCCTTGCCGGATGGCCGCCGCCAGATCACCGGGTTCGCCGGACCGGGATATTTTCTCGGCCTCGCCGCCGGCGACAATAACGCCTTCTCCGCCGAGGCGATGGATGGTGTGAAGCTTTGCCGCTTCAGCCGCCCCACCCTGCTCGCGGTGTTCGAGGAGCTGCCGGTGCTGGAGCGCAAGCTGCTCAATGTCGCCATGCATGAGCTCGTGCTCGCGCAGCAGCAGATGCTGTTGCTCGGCCGCAAGACCGCGATCGAGCGGATCGCCAGCTTTCTGCTCTCCTGGGCGGAGCGGCTGGAAATTTGCCCCGCCGGCCGCTTGCCGGCCCCCAACGCGGTGATGAAACTGCCGCTCTCGCGCACCGACCTTGCGGATTATCTGGGGCTGACGATCGAGACCGTCTCCCGCTCGCTCAGCCAGCTGAAACGCGACGGGATAATCGACATTCCCAACATCCACGAGATCATTCTCATCCGTCCGCGCGCGCTCTCGGAAATCGCCGAAGCCGCGATTTGATCTGCGTCATGGCGTCTGGCCTGCCTGCCTGGGATGATCCAATTATATAATTTGGGAGAAAATCATGAAGGTTGCCGAGCTGATGAACAAGAATATCGTTTCCGTGCAGCCCTCCACCGCCGTTGCGGATGTTGCCCGGATCATGCTCGCAAATCGTCTCACCGGCCTGCCCGTGCTCGATGAGATGGGTAAACTGGTCGGCATTGTCAGCGAGGGGGATCTGCTGCGCCGGGCCGAGATCGGCACCGACGGCAAGCAGGCCGGGTGGCTGAAAACATTCCTGCTGCCGTCCACCGTCGCGGCTGACTATGTGGCCACGCATGCCCGCCATGTGAGCGGCGTGATGACACATAACCCGGTATTCGTGACCTCCGACACCGAACTGGCCGAAGCGGCGGATCTGATGCTGCGCAAGCACATCAAGCGCCTGCCGGTGCTCGATGACGGCAAGCTGACCGGCATGATCAGTCGCACCGATCTGTTGCGCATCCTGGCCCGCAAGATGATCGAAACGCCGGAAAACACCAGCGACGAGGCGATCAGCAACTACATCAAGGCCGAGCTGGCGCACGCCCGCTGGGCGCCGAAATCGGGCATCCGCATAAAGGTGGATAACAAGAAGGTGACACTGGAAGGCACGATCTTCAGCGACGAGGAGCGTCAGGCGGTGGTGGTCATCGCCGAGAACGCGCCGGGCGTGAAAGAGGTGGCGGACAAGCTGCTGTTCGTCGATCCGGCCTCGGGCATGGCCTTCCCCGCGCCATAAATTTCCGCCGGCGGGTGGGGTGCAAGAAATTCGGCGCCCGTTGCTTGTGAGCGCCGAACTTAGTTGCTACAGCCTCCCGCACGGTCGGAGCGTAGCGCAGCCTGGTAGCGCATCAGTCTGGGGGACTGGGGGTCGTGGGTTCGAATCCCGCCGCTCCGACCAATCCATCACCATCCATTCATCCCTACTTCAACGCGGGTCAGGCGGGTTTGCATGAGCGAGGCTTTGCGTGTCCGTGGCTTGAAAAAATCTTTCGGCCGGCCGGTTATCGCGGGGCTCGACCTCAGTATCGAACCGGGGGAGTTCTATGCCCTGGTCGGCCCCAACGGGGCGGGCAAAACCACCACATTGCGGATGATCGCCGGGCTGATGCGCCCCGATGCGGGCAGCGTCTCGGTGTTTGGGCGCGATGTGCTGGCGAATCCGCTGGCTGCCAAGGCGATCATGGCGTGGCTGCCGGACGAGCCGCTCCTCTATGACCGGCTGAGCCCGATGGAATATCTCGAATTTGTCGCCGGACTGTGGCGGGTGGAACCTGCCCTGGCCAAAAGCCGGGCAGAGGCGCTGATGGAGACGCTGGGGCTGTGGGCGCACCGTTTCGAGCGTTGCGAGGGCTTCTCGCGCGGGATGAAGCAGAAGACCGTGCTGGCGGGGGCGCTGATCCATGAACCCCGCTTTTTGCTGCTGGACGAGCCGTTCACCGGGCTGGACGCCGCCTCCGCCCGGCTGGTGAAGGAAATACTCCAGGCCCGCGTGCAGGCCGGCGCGGCGGTGATTCTCACCACGCATATCCTGGATGTCGCCGAGCGGCTGGCGACACGAATCGGCATCATCTCCGGCGGCGCGCTGCTGGCCGAGGGTGATCTGGCGGCGCTGCAGCGCCAGGCCGGGGTGGCGCACGGCTCGCTCGAGGATGTGTTTTTGCAGCTCACCCTCGCCTGATGTTCAGGCAAGCCGGCTTTCCCTGGCTGCTGCTCAATGAGCTTCGCGTGCTCTGGCGTGGCTCCATTCTGGTGCGCACACATAAATATGTGCTGGCGCCGGTGCTGCTCGTCGGCCTTATATTCCAGGCCATCGCGCTGGCTCTGGCGGCGCGGATCGTGCGGCATCCGCTGCCGCTGGGGCAGATGGTGCTGGTCGCCGATCTCAACCTGTTTTTCTTTTTCTGGCTGATGCTCTCCCGCGCCATGACCGCGACGATCGACGTGCTGTACGGCCGTGCGGACGTCGATTTTCTGCTGGCCTCGCCGATTCCGCCAGGGCGTGTGCTGGCGGTGCGCATGCTGGGCGTGGCTGGCAGCGTGAGCGCGCCGTGGCTGCTGCTGGGCGGCGTGCTGGCGAACGCGCTGGCGGTGTTTGGCCAGACCTGGGCGCTGGCGATCTACCCGATGCTGCTGGCCGAGGGCGTGGTGGTGGCGGCGCTGGCCTTCGCGCTGGTGGTTCTGCTGGTCGGGTGGACAGGGCCAAAACTGGCCCGCCGGGCCGGGCACATGCTGGCCCTGGTGGTGGGTGTTTTCATCTTCGCGCTGGGGCAGGCGCCGCGCTTTTTGCCGCCCGCGGCGCTCGGGCGTTTCTGGCTGGCGCTGTTGCCGGCGGGGGATGCGCCGGGCTGGGCGTATGTGTTCGCCAAGGGGCTGCTCGGGCGGCCCGGTGCATTGGCGTTCAGCCTGGTTTTCAGCGGCGCGGTGTTTCTGCTTGTCTGGGGCACGTTGGGTAAGCGCTTTGCCTCCGGCGCCATAACCGCCGCGGCCTACCGCCCCGGCGGCAGCGCGGCGCGCCAGGGTGGAGCGTTCCGCGCCAGCCCCTTTGCCGCGGTGCTGATGAAGAACATCCGGCTGCTGACACGTTTTCCAGGGGTGGTGACGCAGACGGTCTACCGCTCGCTCACGCTCGTGCCCGTGCTGGTGATTTTGACGGGAAAACTGCAAAGCAGCAGCGGGGCCGAGGCGGCGGCGCCGCTGCTGGTGTTCCTAACCGGTCAGCTGGCGCTCTTCTTCATTTCGGTGATGGTGGGCTCTGACGAATCGCCGGAGCTGGCGGCCAGCGCGCCGGTGGACCCGGCTTTTTTGCGGCGCGGCGCGCTGGTGGCGGCGGGTTATGCCACCTTGGTGGTGGTGGCGCTGCCGGTCATCGGCGTGCTTGTGCGCGCCG
>JAKBAQ010000220.1 GCA_021808985.1 Pseudomonadota bacterium | reverse complement strand
GAAGAAACATCAGTCGCTGATACCCGAGGATACGCTGCCGGGGGCGGCGGCGCGCTTCGCGCAGGCGAAAATGGTGCGCCGCGTGCTGGAGCGCGAGGGAGGGTATATTCCCGTGGGGCTGGACCATTTCGCCCGCCCGGGGGATGCGATGGCGGAGGCGGCGCTGGGCCGGCAGCTGCATCGCAGCTTCCAGGGCTACACCACCGATGCGGCGCCGGCGCTCATTGGCCTGGGGGCGAGCGCGATTGGCAGCCTGCCGCAGGGTTATGTGCAGAATGCCTCGACAGTGCCCGCTTATGGCGCCGCGATTGGCCAGAACAGGCTGGCGACCAGCCGGGGGGTTGCACTCAGCCCCGATGACAGGCTGCGCCGGGCGGTGATTGAAAGTATCATGTGCGAGCTGGAGGTGGATTTGCGGGCGCAGGCCGCCGCCTTTGACGCCGACCCCGCGCCGCTGCTGGCCGATGCGCGGGCGCTGGCGGGCTTTAAGGCCGACGGGCTGGTGGAGTGGGATGGCACGCGCATTGAGGTGAGCGAGGCGGGACGGCCGTTTGTGCGCAATGTGGCGGCGCTGTTTGACCGGTATCTGGCCGGGCAGGCGCAGGCGCAGACCCCGCGCCATGCCGTGGCGGTGTAGCGCCGCCAGGGTGGTTGAGTATTTAACGAGAAGTTAATTTAAATGATTTCCCCCGCGTGATGATCATGCGGGGGTTTTTGTGCCGGCGGGGTGGCGCTGGGGGCGTTTGGAATGCGAAACATTTGCAAAACCATGGGCGCTGCCGCGAATGATTGAAAATGCGCGCGCGAAAAAAAAGCCCTGCTCGCATTGCTGCGGCAGGGCTAGTGTGGGGAGTGTATCCGCTTTCGGATAAAGAGAATAAACGCCTGTTTGGGGCTGCGGTCGTTGACCTAGATCAAAAATGGGCGGAATTTTCAGCTGCCGGATGGTTGCGGGGTGGCATCGGGCTGGGGGGACAATGTGCTCATCTCGGCCGGGGGGACGACGACCTTGCGGTATAGGTGCCAGGTGGAGTGGCCAAGGACGGGGAGCACCACGATGAGCCCGACGAAGAAGGGCAGCGCGCCGATGAACAGGCTGGCGGCGACGATGAGGCTCCAGGCCGCGAGCGGGCCGGGGTTGCGCAGCAGGGCCTGCACGGAGGTGGCGATGGCGGTGGAGAAGCCGACCGGACGGTCCAGCATCAGGGGGAAGGAGACGACGCTGATGGCCACCACGCCGGCCCCGAACATGGCGCCGACGGCGAGGCCGGTGAGAATCATCGCCCAGCCGGCGGAGGTGGTGAACATGCCCTCGATGAAAAGGCGGGCCGAGGCGGGCGGCATTGGGCCCATTGTGAAATCATAGATCACCTGTGCGACGGCCAGCCAGGCGAGGTAGAGGCCGATGAGCAGCAGGCCGAGCCCGGTGATGGCGCCGATGGAGGGGGAGCGGATGACCTTGAAGGTATCCAGCCAGCTGATTTTGCCGGTGAGTTCACGCTGGCGGCTCATTTCATAAAGGCCGGTGGCCGCAAGGGGGCCGACCAGGGCGAAGCCCGCCGCGGTGGGAAAGAGCAGCGGCAGCAGGCGGCCATGCGCCTCGGCCATCGCGATCAAGATGCCGATGAGCGGGTAGATCATACAGAGGAAGATGACATCGGTGCGGGCGGCGGCGAAATCATCCAGCCCGCGGCGGATGGCGTCGCGCACGTCAGCCATGGTGATTTTGCGGATTACCGGCATGGCGCCGGCGGCGCCGACCGGCCAGTACTCCTGCGGAGTCGCGCTGCCGATGAGATTGGTTGACTCGATTTGGCCGGCTACCCACTCCATTGGATTACGAATATGCATGTTCGGATCCTCCTGACCTCGCCCGTGTATTCCGGGCATTATCGGTAAGTGGTGCGAAACTAGCGCAAAAGATGCAAAAAGTCGCGGAAATTTTGTGAATCTCCGGGGCGCGGCGCGCAGGTGATTGCATTTGCCGACCATTTTGCACTAAGCCGGTGTCCCGTAACCCTTACAGGAGACTTCCATAGCCAGACCGCCAGCGCCACCCGCTCCTCCCTCGCGCGAGGGACCCCGGGTTAACGATGAAATCAGAATTCCGCAGGTGCGGCTCATCGACCAGAATGGCGAGATGCAGGGGGTGATGAGCACCCGCGAAGCCATCGCGCGCGCCTTCGCCGTCGGCCTTGACCTCGTTGAGATCAGCCCGAACGCTGAACCGCCGGTCGCCAAGATTCTCGACTACGGCAAGTTCAAGTACGAGCAGCAGAAGAAGCGCAACGAGGCGCGCAAGAAGCAGAAGGTCGTCGAGATCAAGGAGGTTAAGGTCCGTCCGAATATCGACGAGAACGATTACCAGGTGAAGCTGCGCGCGATGAAGAGCTTTATCGGCGAGGGCGACAAGGTGAAGGTGACCCTGCGCTTCCGCGGCCGCGAGATGGCGCACCAGGAGCTGGGCGTGAAGGTGCTGGAGCGCATCCGCACCGATATGGACGTGGAGACCAAGGTTGAGCAGATGCCGAAGATGGAAAACCGGCAGATGGTGATGGTACTGACGCCGCGCTGAGGGCGCCAGGGCCGTGATGCTGAAAACCCGCCGGGAGGGATTCCGGCGGGTTTTTGTTGGCAACGGGCTGGCGGGGGCTGAACAGCTGGAGCAGGATTGAGCTAGAGCATGATTGCCTTGCGTCAATCCTGCTCTAGCCATGTTTTTTCGATCAATTTCATTGGCTTGGGTCGAATCTGCCGATTCGATCCAAACCAATATTGATCTAGCCGCCGTTGCGGCCCTTGGAGAGGGTTTCGCCGGGTTTTTGGTCGGGATCGCCGGTGATGAACATCTGGCGCAGTATGTCGCCCGTGGTGGGTTCCACATAGCCGCCATTGGGGCTGGCTGGGGTGGTGGCGCTGGTGGCGCCGCTGGGGAGAAAATGGGTCGCCAATGAGCCGGGGCCGAAGAGATGCACCACGATGCCCGAGGGTGGCGGGGTGGGCGGCTGGTGGGCCTGGGCGGCCACGGCGCCGCACAGGGTGGCGGAAAAAATGCACAACCACTTCATATTCAACAGCTTGTCTCCAAAACCGGCGATGTTTGCCACGCTGTATCAACGCGCGGCGGGGGGCTGCGTCAAGTCATGGCTGGGGGATGAAAACGGCGTCTCGCGGAAAGGCGAAATAGGGGCTAGGCTTCTGGCATGAATATCGTGGCCCCTCTGCCGGCGCGGCTGGTGGTTGAAGTCGTTTTCGATTTCGTCTGCCCCTGGTGCTATCTGGGCATCAAGCGCCTGACTTTTCTGCTGGAGCGGCGGCAGGATTTTGCCGTGGAATTGCTCTGGCGGCCATTTTTGCTGAACCCGGACATGCCGCGGGGCGGGATGTCGCGCGCGGATTACATGATCCGCAAGTTCGGCGCCGAGGACCGGGCGCGGCGGCTTTATGCCTCCATCGCCGAGCTGGGCGCGGCGGAGGGCATCATCTTCAATTTCGCGGCCATAAGGCGCACGCCGAGCAGCGTGGACGCGCACCGGCTGGTGCGCCAGGCCGCCCGGCATGGCGTGGCGGACGGGCTGGTGCGGAGCATTTTTCACGCGCATTTCGTCGAGGGGGCGGATATCGGCAGCCATGCAACGCTCAAGGCCCTGGCAGCGGGGCAGGGCATGGATCCGGTAGCGACGGGGCTGTTTCTGGCCTCGAGTGAGGGGGCGGAGGCGGTGCATTCGGAGAATCTGCACGCGCACCGCCTGGGAATTAATGGCGTGCCGTGCTTTGTGGTGGATGGGGAGCACGCCATTGCCGGGGCGCAGGAAACCGAGGTGCTGGAACGATTGCTGGACCTTGCCACTTGCACCAGCCGCGAGCGGTGATATTTCAGAACATGTCCGCCAGTTAAACCCGGGATTAAACGGTTTTAAGCCGATGAGAGTCATGAAACGCCCATGAGAAAAATGCATTATGTTCGGAGCGCCGCGGTTTCCTTAGGCTTGCTGCTGGGCACCACCTGCCTGGCCCGGGCCGACAGCCCGCCGCAGGATAATGGCAGCATTATCACCATCCAGGGTGAGAATGACGCGCTCTCGCTCCCCAGCACGGATGAATTATACACCTCCGGCGAGCGGATTGGGTATGTGACCCCGACGGGGGTGTTGCCGGATTTCATCAGCCGGTTTGGCGGGGATGTTTTCGGCGGCGGCACGCAGCGGCTGGAGTTCAGCCTGGGGCAGGTGATTTTCACGCCCACCAATACGCAGCTCTATAACCCCAACCCGCGCGACATGCCGTATTCCGCCCAGCTGGCGTTGAGCACCAGCCTGATACAGGACACCACGACGATGCGCAGCGTGGCGGGGCTGAGCCTTGGCGTGGTGGGGCCGGCGGCGCTTGGGCAATCAGTGCAGAACGGGTTCCATGAGCTGATAGGCCAGACGCCCAACCGGGGCTGGCGCTACCAGCTGCATGACGAGCCGACGCTGAATTTATTCGCGAG
>JAKBAQ010000219.1 GCA_021808985.1 Pseudomonadota bacterium | reverse complement strand
TCATACTTAATTCTCAAAAGTTTTTTGGGGCCTGGCCCTTTTTTGCAAAAAAGGGCCAGAATCTTGGGGAGCTTTTCATGAAAAGCTCCCCAAACCCCGCAAAAATTTTTAATAATTTCAATTTGTTATAAGATAAAACGTTTAAAAACAACGCGCCGCCCCCGCGCGGAGAGCCGGCCTATTTCACATCGCCGCCAATCCCGAAAATCCCGCGCAAAAACCCCGGCGTCAGCGCCGAGAGCGGGTTCAGCCCAACCTTCGGATCATCCATGGTGCCGGTGATCTTCACCCGCGCCGCGATCAATCCACCCCCCTTTTCCGCCGTGAACAAATGCCCCAGCAGCGGGATCTTCCCCAGCAGCGCGTTGATCTCATAAGCCGGAACAACCGTGGTATCCACATCCAGGCTGCCATCATCCACGCCGATGCGCCCCGTCGCGGTAAAGCCCAGCGAGGCCGAATAAGCCCGCGCGCCCTGCAATTCCAGCATCCCGCCATCGAGGTTGAAAGGCACCACCGCCCGGTCGAACGACATGCCCGGCCCCGAAGCCGCCGCCGGCACGCCATAAACCGTAATCGCCTGCATCACCTTGGTGAAGGCCGGCGCCTTCAGGAGCCTGAAATCCGTCAGCACGGCCTGCCCGGCGGCCGGCGCGCCGCCGCCATAATCGGCATCCAGCGTCAGCGCCCCGCCTTGCAGGCTGCCATAGGCGTTCAGCGCCCGCAGCAGCAGCCCGGCATCGGCCGCCTGCAAATGCACATGCCGCCGCAGCGCGCTCACCGGCGTAACGCGCAAGGCCGCATCCCCCGCCGTGCCAGCGCCTTGCAGCAATGTCCCGCCCTGCCCGACGCCGCTAAAGCTGAACCCGCTCAGCACCGGCGCCGGGCTCGGCGCCAGCGCCAGCTGCTCAAAATTCAGCCGCACGCGCCATGGCGGCCCGCTGGGCGGCTGCCCGCCGCTGGCGGCCACGCCGGCCCGCGGGGTGGCCGCGCCGCCGCCGTGCGCGCGCACATCCAGCATGGGGCCGGAGAAATCGGCGACCCACGCCGCATCCCCGGCCACTGGCGGGCGCAGCACCCCGCTCGCCATGGTCCGCCCGATATTCACGGTGGAAAACGTCATCTCCCCGCCACGCGCCTGGCCTTCTATCTCCAGCCCCGGCGCGCTGGCCTCTATCTGGTCCAGCGAGGCGAAGCGCCCATCATGCAGGGTGGCGCTCAGCGCCAGCTGCCCCGCCGCGCCCGCCGGCTTGCTCCAGCCCAGATGCGCCACCCGCAGCGCCGCTGGCGTCAAATCCGCCTTCAGCCGCAAATCCTGCGTCCCCGCCGCATCGCCGGTAATGCGCAGGCTATACGGCACCGGCCCCCCGGCAACGCCCGCGGCCGCATCCAGCCCCAGGCGGCGCAGCAGCACCGGCCCGGCGGCGCTTTCCAGGCTCACATCCTCCGTCCCGTTCCTGCCGGCAAAGCCAACCTGCACCGCCAGCCGCGCCGGCTCGCCGGCGAATTGCAGCCCCGCCTGCGCGCTCAGCCCGTGCGCCGTCGCCTGCAGCACGCCATTGCCCTGCGAGAAGGCAAGCCCCCCCACGCCCGCGTCAAACGCCGTCTGGCTCATATTCGCGTTCACCCGCAGCCCGACATCATCGAGCGTCAAATCTTTAATGAACGGTATCCGCGCCTCAACCGCGACAATCGTATCCCCCGTCGCCTTCGCCAGCCCCGGCGGCGCCTGGCGCAGCAGGCTGAGCGGCGGCGCGTTGAGCACGGCGATGGCGCTGGTGAGCGTGCCGGTGAGGTTCACATTCACCACCCCCATCGTCGGCGCCGGCACGCTCATGTTGGAGAGCGCCATCCGCCCCTGGGTGAGCACCATCCCGCCCAGCCGCGCGCTTTTGGCGCTCACCAGCGCGTCGTTCATGTTCTGGAACACCATGCCGCCATCCAGCCCGGTCAGCGGCGTCACGCCGTTTAGCCAATGCAGGGTCAAATCCTGGGCGGCGAAACCGCCCGTGGCATCAACCAGCCGCAGCCCCCCCAGGTTGGGCGGCGCGGTGAGGCTGAACACAAAGCTGGCATCGCGCGCCGTGCCGGCGGTGATATTCCTGGTCACCCACCGGCGTGTCCGCGCAATCAGCCCCGGCGGCCAGTAGGCGGCCAGATCCTCGGCCTGCACCGCATCGGCCGTCACGGCGACACTGATATCCCAAAGCCTGCCCAGCCGCGCCTGGCCGCTGAAGCTCATGCGCGGCTGGCTGGCGCCAACGCGGCTCAGGTCCAGATACCCGCCATCCATATCCGCCGCCCCCGGCGTGATCCGCAGATCAAACCCGCCCGCATCCACCGGCAGGCTGTTCACCCCCACGCCCAGCCGCCCCGCCCCCAGCGTCACGCCAACCTTCGCCCGCGCGAAATTGAAATCAGCCCCCGGCCATATCTCCGCCTGCAACGAAACCGGCACGCTGGAGCCTGAGAATCGCGCATGCGCCGCGCTCACCAGCAGCGGCGCGGCCTTGCCCATCAGCGCCGAGGGCAGCAGCTCCAGCCGCGCGGTGGGAATGCTCACCAGGCTCGTCCCCACCCCGTTGCGCACCGCGATATCGCCCAGCCGCAGATAAACCGGCACCCCACCACCCTGCCGGTATCCGGCCCAGGTCAGCTCCGCCTGCCGCATCTGCACGCTCACCCCATGGCCCGAAACCGCGGTAGCCAGGCGCGAGGCCAGTTCCGGCAGCTGGATCGGCCCCTGCGAGAGCCTGAAGCCGATCAGCAGAATGCTCACCAGCACCAGCATGGCGGCGAGCATGATGATGCGCCCAAGCTGGTGCACCGCCTCGCCCACAATCCGCCCTGCTTGACCTGCGCGCCATTTCATCTTGTGCTGCTTGCCAGATGCAAGCCCTACCCCACAACCCGCAATTTCCCGCCCCCGCCGATGCCGCCGCCGCCGCCCGGCTGCATGAGGATTTCTCAGCCCTCGGCCCCGGCCAGCGCCGCTTCGCCGCCACGGCGGCGGGCCGCGCGGCGCTCAATTGCCTGGGCGGCAACGCCCCTTATCTGGCTGACATGGCCTGCCGCGAGTCGGCCTGCCTCATGCAGGTGCTCAAAACCGGGCCTGATGCCGTCCTCGCCGCCACCCTGGCGAAGCTGCGCGCCCTGCCGCTCAGCGCCAGCCGCCGCCAGCTCGCCGCCCAGCTGCGCGAGGCCAAGCGCCAGGCCGCGCTCACCATCGCCCTGGCTGACATTGGCGGCCTCTGGCGCCTGCCCAAAATCACCGCCGCCCTCTCCGAATTCGCCGAAACCGCCTGCCGCGCCGCCACCCGCCACCTGCTGCTCAGCCTGCACGAGGCCGGGCAGATCACCCTGCCCCACCCGCAAGACCCCGAACTCGCCTCCGGCTTCACCATGCTCGCCCTCGGCAAGCTCGGCGCGCGGGAGCTGAACTACTCCTCCGATATCGACCTCGTCCTCTTCTTCGACCCGCAATCGCCTGTCTATGACGAAGACGCCCAACCCATCATGGCCCGCCTCGCGCGGGACTTCACCGGCCTGCTCGCCACCCGCGACGCCGATGGCTACGTCTTCCGGGTTGATCTTCGCCTGCGCCCCGACCCCTCGGCCACCCCGCCGGTCATGGCCCTGCCCGCCGCCCTCGCTTATTACGAGAGCCAGGGCCGCACCTGGGAGCGCGCCGCCTTCTCCAAGGCCCGCCCCATCGCGGGCGACATCGCGATGGGCGAATCCTTCCTCGCCGCCATCCGCCCCTTCATCTGGCGCAAGAACCTGGATTTCGCGGCCATCTCCGACATCCGCGACATGAAGCGCCAGATCGATGCCGGGCACAGCCGCAACGGCCTGCTCGGGCGCGACATCAAGCGCGGCCAGGGCGGCATCCGCGAAATCGAGTTCATCGTGCAGACCCTCAGCCTCGTCTGGGGCGGGCAGGACAAGCAATTGCGCATCCTGGCCACGCTTGACGCCCTGCCCGCGCTGATGAAAGCCGGCCACCTCCCCGCCGCCGTGGCGCGCGCCCTGGCCGCTGACTACCGCCAGCTGCGCCGCGTGGAGCACCGGCTGCAAATGGTCGCAGACCGCCAAACCCACACCCTGCCCGCCACCGAGGAGGCGCTGAGCGCCTTCATCACCTTCCTCGGCGATACCGGCTTCCGGCAAGATTTCCCCCGCCTCCTGGCCCGGGTGCACCGCCACTTCCTGGCCTTCTTCGACGCCGGGGAGGACACCTCGCCCCACAACCGCATAGACCCCGGCTCCCACGGCCCGCCGCCCGCCGCCTTCAGCGCGCGGGTGCGCGCGCTCGGCTTCAGCGACGACCAGCACATCGCCGAGCGCCTGCGCGCCTGGTCCGGCGGCCAGGTTCCCGCCCTGCGCTCCGAGCGCGCGCGCGACCTGCTGGAGACCATCCTGCCGCCGCTGCTCGCCGTGCTGGGCGAGCAGCCCGAGCCGGACAAGGTCTTCGCCCATTTTGACACTTTGCTCTCCCGCCAGCGCGCCGGGG
>JAKBAQ010000218.1 GCA_021808985.1 Pseudomonadota bacterium | reverse complement strand
GCCCGGGCTTTTACGAGCCCATCCACGGCTCCGCACCGGATATCGCGGGCAAGGGCGTAGCCAACCCCATGGCGGAGGTGCTGAGCCTGGCGCTGCTGCTGCGCTATTCCTTCGACATGGAGGAAGATGCCGCCGCCATTGAGGCCGCGGTGGAGCGTGTGCTGGCCAAAGCCGGGCGGACGCCGGACATTAAGGTGGAAGGCCGGCCGGTTATTTCCACTGCCGAGATGGGGGATGCGCTGCTCGCAGAGCTGAGCGCCATATAAAATTCATCGCCGGGGTTGCCTGAATTCATTGCTTCAGTTACACCCCGGCCGCACGCGCCCGTAGCTCAGCTGGATAGAGCATCAGACTACGAATCTGAGGGTCAGGAGTTCGAATCTCTTCGGGCGCGCCACGGAATTCCTTGAAATACAAGCGAAAATGGGCCGGTGGGTGACCACCGGCCCGTTGGCGCTTGGGGGCGTCCCACCACTATCCCCTCATTGGTCGCGGAACGCCGACGGTCGCCCGGTGGGAAGCGCGCGCGGCGCCGGCATGCGCGCCGGAGCGTCAGGCCAATTCCGCCCCGACCATCCGACCCACGCCGGCAAGGATGGGCGGCAGGATTTCCGGCTTCGGCTGTCCGCCCTGGGTGTAGGCGCAGATGACAACCGGCCTGCCTGCGGCTGGCCACGCCACCGCGATGTCGCCCAGTGCGTCCTTGCCGTTGTTGCCCGTCTTGTCCGCCACCTTCCAGCCCTTGGGCAGGCCGGCGCGCAGCAGCGCTCCGCCGGTCTGGCAGTTCAGCATCCAGCCCGTGAGCCGCGCGCGGGAGGCCGGGGAGAGCGCATCGCCCAGCAGGAAGCGTTGCAGGTCTCCCGCCATGGCGGCGGGCGTGGTCGTGTCCCTCGGGTCGCCCGGCGGCGAGAAATTCAGGCGCGGCTCGGTGTGGTCGAGGCGCGTCACTTCATCACCCTCCGCCCGCCAGAAGCGGGTCAGCGCGGCCGGGCCACCCACGCTCATGAGCAGCAGGTCCGCGCAGGTGTTGTCACTGACCTCGATGGCGGCCTGGCACATGGCCTCCACCGTCATACCGCCATTGGCAAGATGAAGCCGCGCGACCGGCGCATAGTTGGATATCTGCGCCGCGCCGTAACGGATGAAGCGGTCAAGCCGCTCCTCCCCCTTGTCAACGCGCGACAGCACGCAGGCCACCAGCGACATCTTGAAGGTGCTGCACATCACGAAGCGCTCGTCCGCCCGCCAGGACAATGTCCGCCCGGTGGCGAGGTTGCGGGCGTAGACGCCGATGCGCCCGCCGGTCCGGCGTTCGCTCTCCGCCAGGAAACTGGTTGCCTCATCCGCCCGGGCGGATGAGGCGCAGAACGCGGGCAGAGCGGCGAGGAGCGCGCGGCGAGGCATCTGCATCCTGGGACCTTTCAAGTCTTGGAGGCGGCTTCCGCCAGCAAGTGGAGGAGGTCAAGTTGTCCGGGCCAGGGCACTCCCCCCCTTCCGACATGATCGCCGATGGCGAACTTGCTGGCCTCACCTTCGCCATTCAGGATGTGCTCGGCCACGTGCCGGGAAAATACTCGGTGTGCGTCTCGCAGGTGCGCCCGTAGTAGAGGACGCGCCGGCCGATCAGCGAGACCACATACCCGACACACCCCGCCGCCGTGGCCTTGGCGCAGAAGCCCTTGTAGGTGTAGCCGGGCACCTGCATCTGCGCCTCGCGGAGCGCGCCCTTCACGGCCTCCGAGTCAAAGTGTTCGGCCACCTTCTCGATGCCCCAGGCGGTGGCCAGCTCCAGCGTCTCGCCGTCGGGCCGGTAGTAGATTCGGATCGCGCGGCGGAAATCCACCGCGTAGCCGTCGAACCCGGCTTCGGTGAGGAGCCTGACGCTCTCGGGGAAGGTCATGGTGTCGCCCTCGGCCCCTTCCAGGGTCTTGCGGGCCAGGTCTTGCCAGTTCGTGCTCATGGTCTGTCCTTTCATTCAACGGGTGGAGATTTGAGGCCGCGCTTCTCGACGATCCCACGCAGGATGCGCAGCAGCGCCGCGCGGTCGTCCGGCGCGAGGTGGTCGAAGAACTCGGAATCGTTGACGTCGGCCAGCGCCGCCAGCTCCGGCACCAGGGCGCGGGCTGCTGGGGTCAGCGCCAGGGTCTGCGCCCTCGCATCGCCCAAGTCGGCGGCGCGCACCAGCAAGGATTTGGCGATGAGGCGCTCCGCCAGCTTGGAGATGGCGCCCTTGGTCATGCCCATGCGCTCGGCCAGGCGGCTCGGTGCCAAGGCGTCCTCGTCCCAGAGCTGGCGCAGCAGCACCCATTCCGCGACGGTGACGTCATGCGCCTCCACCTTGCGGGCGAAGGCCTGGGATACATGGTTCGAGACAAAGCGCAGCCAGTAGCCGAGATGGTCGGTCAGGTCCGGGACGGGGGCGGAAGGCGGCATGGCGGGCTCCAATGGTTGACTAGGAAACCAATACCCGAGGAAGGTTTCCTAGTCAACTACTATTGGCTGATATAACTTCTTGGGCCTGTAGACATCGCGCTTTTCACCGCTGTGTCCGCCGTGGCCCGGACACAGCCGCACACGTCACCCAGACTTGCTGGGTTTTCGTCGCTTCCGCCCCGCCGGCAGCGAGGGCGGCGCCCCGCCATCCGGCCCGGGGTCGGCGAACAGCGCCGCGATCTCCACGCCCAGCGCCGCCGCGATCTTCTCCAGCACCGTCACCGTCGGGTTCTCCAGGCGCCGCTCGATGCGGCTCATGTAGGTCCGGTCCACACCGGCGTCGACCGCGAAGGCCTCCTGCGACCCCCCGCGCTCAACGCGAAGCCGCCTGATGTTCACCGCCACTCTCTCTCGCGCGTCCATGGTCGGGCGACCACATATTGCGAAGGCCTATTATTCCACGCATAATGGACCCATGATTGTGAAGATCGGGACAGGTTCGGGGTGGGGGCGCCGGTGCCGCGGGCCGGCGCGATCCCGCCGGCCGCCCTGCTCGTCGGGGTGACGGCCCTCGGGGTGATGATGGCGCTCTTCCCGGCGAACCGGCTGCTCACCGTGCTGGGCCTGCGGCGCTGGCGCCTGGCCGCGCTGTTCATCCCATTGCTCGGGCCATTCGTCTTCATGTGGCTGGTGGCGTTCCCGGGCGGGTCGGCTTCCCCCTCAAGCTCCATGCGGCGGGAACCAAGCTGAAACCTATCGGGAGATCCTGAGTCCTGCATCCGGATGTGGTTATGCCACGGGGTATGGTGCGTCCGTCCGCCGGAACACCCCAACCTCTTCATCAGGACGGCGTGCGTGCCGCGCCGACACCGCACTTCCGCCGCGTCATCATCCTGCCCAACGTCAAGCACGGTGTGCGAGTGTTCGCCTTCAAGGAAAAAAACTGACGTAGAGGCCGTATTTCCCGGCACCCTGGGACTGTAGACTGCCCATGGCACCGCGCGACCTCGACGGCGGCAAGCTGGTTCTTCTCATTCCACGTGGTATCCTGATGCCACCTGCGATCATACACAGTCCGACGAGACAGAAGATGCGATTCGAGCTTGAACCCCACCATCGCGACACACCAGATGACACCCTCCTCGCCGATCTCCGGCACGTGGCAGTCGAAACCAAGTCGTCGAGCGTAACCATTGACCAATACAACGAGCGCGGCCAGTACCATGCGACAACACTCACGAGGCGCTTTGGATCGTGGTTTAAGGCACTGGACCTCGCTGGGCTCAGTAGGACCCGGAATCTCAATATCCCGAATGAGGAGCTTTTTGAGAATCTAACATTACAGTTGTGATTTTTTTCTTGCGAAGCGGCGCGAGTTCTGAATCAATGGGCTACCATGATTCAGGTTTCATGGAATGGCTTTGCGTCTGTTGAGACGACACTTGAGCTTTTGGCTTCGTCCCTGCGCTCGGCCTCAAGGCCTTCGTCAACCGCCTCAACGCCCAGGGCTACCGCACCCAGGCCGGGTCAAAATTCTCCTGCAAATTCGTTCACGACGTCCTGACCCGCCCAGCCTATACCGGCACGCATTACTTCAACACCATGGAGGCCAAGACGAAGCGCAAGAAAGCCGCCGAGGATGTGGTGACCATCGCGATTCCGGCCATCATCGAAAATGACCGGTTTGACGAGGTGCAGCAGCGTTTGAAGCAGCGCGCCCCGCGCGTCACCGCCCCGCGCCTCGTCAACAGCCCTTGCCTGCTCACCGGCATGACCTTTTGCGCGCCAAGCTCCTCAATGGCCCCATCGCCATGCGCAAGGCGTACTTGCAAGCCATCATCGAACGCATCGAGGTCGATGACCAGGAAATCCGTATCTTTGGAAGTAAGGACAAGCTGCTCAACCAGCTCATCTCAGACCGCCCAAAACCAGCAAAAAAAATTCTCAGTTTTGGACGAGAATGGCGTCCCGTAGGGGATTCGAACCCCTGTTACCGCCGTGAAAGGGCGGTGTCCTGGGCCTCTAGACGAACGGGACGAGGCAGGCCGGGTCCCCTTAAGCCATGGGGTTCATTTGTTCAAGCCG
>JAKBAQ010000217.1 GCA_021808985.1 Pseudomonadota bacterium | reverse complement strand
ATCACTTACGGATTTTCCATACCCGCGCCGGGTATCGCCGGCGTGCGGGAGCTTATCCTGCGGCTCGGCCCGGCGCGCGGGCTGTTCGCGCCTTATAGCGCCGCGCCGCAATATTTGGCGTTGCAGGCGCTGGAGGGGCATGCCGTCCCAGCACCGCGCGCATATTATTGGTCTGATGACACAAGCATTCTCGGCGCGCCGTTTTTCATCTCCGAGCTGGTGCGCGGGCAAGCCCCCATCCCCTGGGGGCCTGGGAGCGAAATGAGCGACGAGTTCCGCCATTCCCTCGGCACCCAATTCACCGATGCGCTGGGCGCGCTGCATACCATAGAATGGCGGCATTCCGGGCTGGCCAGGCTGGCTTGCCATGTCAGCGTGCAAAATGCCGCGCTGCTGCAAATCGAGGAATGGGAAGGCAATTATCACCGCTGGGCGCTCAAGGCATACCCGATGTTTCATTTCGCGCTGCGCTGGCTGCGCGCGCACCAGCCCACGGCGCCACGGGTCAGCATCATCCATGGCGACTACCGGCTGGGAAACTTCCTGGAATCCGATGGCAAAATCACGGCCATACTGGATTGGGAACTGGTCCATCTGGGCGACCCGCATGAGGATCTCGCCTGGTTCTGCCTGCCGCAATACCGGGGCGGCACCAGGCTAATGGGCAAGCTCATCGCGCGTGATGAATTCTACGCCCGCTATGAAGCCA
The DNA here is from genome assembly GCA_021808985.1 of Pseudomonadota bacterium. Classification (GTDB taxonomy): domain Bacteria; phylum Pseudomonadota; class Alphaproteobacteria; order Acetobacterales; family Acetobacteraceae; genus Acidocella. The sequence goes on along the minus strand of JAKBAQ010000217.1, from coordinate 3,810 downwards.
AGAGCGGTATTTCCGTGAACACCGCCTCCATGCGCTTCTATGAAATTTTCAATCTGCTGAAACTGGCCGCCACACATATGGCCGGCGTCTACGCTTTTGAGCGCAATGGCTTCCATGACATGCGCATGCCCGCGATGGGCACTCAAATCACCCCTGTTTTGCGGCAGATCGAAAAAGCCCTGGAGGCAAACGCATGAACAACTCCCTTGGCCGCCTGATCGATGGCATGGTGGAAACATTGCGGCAGGATATCCTGCCCAACCTTGAAGGCGAATTCGTGCGCGGTCAGCTTTATGGCGTGGTCTACGCGTTGAAAAGCCTGCAATTGCGCGCCTCATGGTCATCCTCCTTTCTGCTGGAGCAGATCAGCGCCCTGCGCGCGCTGCGCGAGGCAACCACAAGCCTGCCCGCCGAGGCACCGCGCGTAACCCTGCCCGCGGCACTGCCCCATGATGCGGGTGAGCTGGAGGCATTGCGCGATGCCGGCGATGCAGCGGTCAGCGCGTTAATCGGCTGGCTGGCCACGCATGAGCATCCGGCGGCGGAAACAGCCGTGCGGGCCTACATCCACCGGCAACTGAAGCATGATCTGCAAACCAGCGCGAAGCCGATGTTCGCGGAAATCTCACTCGGCAAGGAGCAGGAGACATAACATGCTAACCCCGCAGGACGACCTGATCGGCCACCAAACCCCCACGACATTCGACCATGTCGCCACCAGCGATCCGGCATGGATGGAGCGGCTATGGTACACCGGCCACGCGGTGCCAGCCGGCAATGTGATCTTTGACATCGGCCTCGGCCACCACCCCAACCGCAATGTGATGGACGCCTTCGCGGGCGTTGAAATCGATGGCACGCAATACAATTTCCGCGCCTCCCGGCGGGCGCGCCCCAACCCTCTGGAAACCACGGTCGGCCCCCTGAGGATCGAGGTCATCGAAGGATTGCGCCGCCACCGGCTGACTCTGGCCGAGAATGATTCCCCCCTCAGTTTTGATATCGAATTCATCGCCACGATGAATCCCCACGAGGAGGAACAGCACTACCGCCGCCGCCAGGGCCGCGTAACCGAGCACATGGCGCGCGCCGAACAACTTGGCCGCTACACAGGCTGGCTTAAAGTCGCCGGCCAGACCTATGACATGGGCGCGCAAACCTGGCTTGGCCAGCGCGACCATAGCTGGGGCATCCGCGCGGAAATGCGCACCGATGAAAGCCACCCGCCGCTAACATTCTATCCGCCCTTCCTCTATGCCTGGGTCACCGTGCAATTCCCCACCCGCGGCCTGCACATATTCTTCAAGGAGCGCGCCCCAGGCCAAAAAATCTACTTCTCCGGCGAAGAGGTTTTCCCCGTCGGTCAGCAGGCGAAACCCGGTTCACTGCTGGAAGACGCTCAATACGCCTTCACCTTCGCTGACGATCCGCACGGGCAAACCGTGGAGCGCGCCTCGTTCACGCTGCATTTCGCCGACGGCTCCTCGCGCGACATCCAAATCAGAACCCTCCCCGGGCGCTATTTCCTCAAAGGCGGCCTCTATGGCGGATTGAACGGCTGGTTCCAGGGCGATGACAAGGGCAAATATCATTCCGAGCATGAGCAATGGAATTTGCACGACCCGCAAATCCGCAAACTCGTCCGCACCCTCTCCGACCATGTGATCGAAGTGCGCGACGGCGATGAAACCGGCTACGGCATCATCGAATACGGGGTCGGCAAGAATTTCCCCCTCTACGAAAATGTGCAGATGCACCCGCCAATCTAACAGATTATTTTAAACGTCTCCGCAAAAACATGAAGGATAATTGTCAAAAGTTTTTTGGGGTCTGGCCCTTTTTTGCAAAAAAGGGCCAGGATCTTGGGGAGCTTTTTATAAAAAGCTCCCCAAACCCCGCAAAAATTTTTGATAATTTCAATTTGTTGTACGAGAAGACGTTTATAAACAATCTTTAACAATCCATCAAAAAACTCAGGAAACAACCATGACCATCATGAACGGAAAAGTCGCGCTAATAACAGGGGCCGGTCGCGGCGTGGGCCGCGGCATTGCGCTGGCCTTCGCCCAGGCGGGCGCAGCGGTGGTGGTGAACGACCTTGGCGTATCACTGGCGGGCCAGGATTCTGGCGGCATTTCCCCCGCGCAGGAGGTGGTGGACGAAATCCGCGCAGCCGGCGGCCAGGCAATCGCAAATCATGACAATGTGGCGAGCTGGGCCGGCGGCCAGGCCATGGTGCAAGCCGCAATCGAAGCCTTCGGCCATATCGACGTGGTGGTGAACAACGCAGGCAATCTGCGCGATGTCCTGTTCCACAAAATGAGCGAGGACGAATTTGACTCGGTGATCGCCGTGCACCTCAAGGGCAGCTTCAATGTCAGCCGCGCCGCCGCCCCGTTTTTCAAGGAGCAAGCTTCCGGCGCCTATATTCACATGACCTCCACATCAGGCCTGGTCGGCAATTTCGGTCAGGCGAATTATGCCGCCGCCAAAATGGGCATCATCGGCCTTTCCAAATCCATCGCGCTGGACATGCGGCGTTTCAACGTGCGCTCCAACGCGGTGGCGCCATTTGCGTGGACAAGAATGGTCAGCTCCATCCCCAGCGAGACACCCGAGCAGCAAAAGCGCGTTGAGGGATTGAAAAAACTTATCCCCGAGAAAATCGCCCCCTTCGTGGTGGCGCTGGGCAGCGATGCGGGCCGCAGCGTCAACGGCCAGATCTTCGGTGTCCGCAACAATGAGATCTACCTCTTCTCCCAGCCGCGCCCGCTGCGCACCGCGCACACCGCCGAAGGCTGGACACCCGAGAGCATCGCCGCGCGCGTGTTCCCGATGTTCGAGAATGATTTCTATCCCCTGCATCGCTCCGGCGATGTCTTCACCTGGGAGCCGGTGTGATGATAGGCAACGCCAGCACCACCGCCGCCTTGCGGGCAAACCTGCGCCTGCCGCTCATCGGCGGGCCCATGTTCATCGCCACCTCCCCCGCTCTGGTCATCGCGCAATGCACCAACGGGGTCATCGGCTCAATCCCCGCGCTCAACGCCCGCTCAACCGCCGCCCTGGATGAAATGCTGTGCGAAATCGAAGCGGCGCTGGCCGCGCATGATGCCGCCAACCCCGCGCAGCCCGCCGCCCCCTACGCGCTCAACCTGGTCGCCCACGCCTCCAACCCAAGGCTGGAGGCTGATCTGGAAATCATGCTGGCGCACAAGGTAAAACTGGCAATCGTCAGCCTCGCCGCACCGCAGGAAATCGTCTCCGCCGTGCACGCCTATGGCGGGTTGATCTTCAATGACGTCATCAACAACCGGCACGCCGAAAAATGCGCGCAAGCCGGTGTGGATGGGCTGATCGCCGTGTGCTCCGGGGCTGGCGGGCATACGGGCAACATGTCGCCATTCGCGCTGATGCAGGAGCTGCGCGCCTGGTGGCAAGGGCCGCTGGCGCTCTCCGGCTGCATCGCCACCGGCCAGAGCATTCTCGGCGCCCTGGCCATGGGGGCGGATTTCGCCTATATCGGCTCCCCGTTTCTCGCCAGCCTGGAGGCCAATACAGCGCAAGGCTTCAAGGAAATGGTGCAGCGCTCAGACTCACGCGACATACTGGTGACCAACTGCTTCACCGGCGTCAACGCCACCTTCCTGCGCCCCTCCATCGTCGCCAACGGGCTGGACCCCGCCACGCTCAGCCGCCCCGAGGGCGCCAAGATCAGCATCGCCGACGGCGGCGCCAACCCCAAGGCGTGGCGCGACATCTGGAGCGCCGGCCAGGGCATCGGCGCGGTCCGGCATGTGGAGCCAGCGG
>JAKBAQ010000216.1 GCA_021808985.1 Pseudomonadota bacterium | reverse complement strand
CAGCGCCTCACCCTGCTCGGTGAGGATAAGCCCGCGCGCATGGCGGTGGAACAGCGGCACCGAGAGCGCCTCCTCCAGCGCCGAAATCTGCCGCGACACCGCCGACTGGCTAAGGTTCAGCGTATCTCCCGCATGGGTGAAACTGCCCGCCTCCGCCACCGCGTGGAACACCCGCAGCTTGTCCCAGTCCATTTTTTGCCCTGTCATTTTTATGCTGCCTCACTGACATTTTGGGGTAACTGCGCCAGATATTTCTCCGCCTCCAGGGCCGCCATGCAGCCGGTTCCGGCCGCTGTCACCGCCTGGCGGAAGATTTTGTCCTGCACATCGCCCGCCGCGAACACGCCTGGCACCGAGGTCTCGGTGCTGCCCGGCCGCGTGATGATGAAACCCTCCGCATCGGTGGCCACCTGGCCGCCAAAAACGCCGGTGGCGGGTGAATGGCCGATGGCGATGAACACGCCATCCACGCTGATCTCCTGCGCGGCCCCGGTCTTCACATGGCGCAGCCGCGCCCCGGTCACCACCGCGGGGGTGCCGCCGCCCAGAATCTCATCCACCGCATGGTCCCAGATCACGGTGATCTTGGGGTTGGCGAACAGCCGGTCCTGCAAAATCTTCTCGGCGCGGAAACTGTCGCGCCGGTGCACCAGGGTCACATGGCTGGCATGGTGGGTGAGGTAGAGCGCCTCCTCCACCGCCGTGTTGCCGCCGCCCACCACCGCCACCGCCTTGCCACGGTAGAAAAACCCGTCGCAGGTGGCGCAGGCTGAAACCCCGGCGCCCTGATATATCTTCTCCGAATCCAGCCCCAGCCAGCGCGCCTGCGCGCCGGTCGCGATCACCACGGCGTCCGCCGCGAACTCCACCCCGCCATCAGACCATGCGCGCAGTGGCCGGGCCGAGAAATCCACCCTGGTGATGATGTCATACATCACCTCGGTGCCCACATGCACGGCCTGCTTCTCCATCTGCTCCATCAGCCAGGGGCCCTGGATGGTCTCGGCAAATCCGGGATAATTCTCCACATCGGTGGTGATCGTGAGCTGCCCGCCCGGCTGCAGCCCAGCCACCATCACCGGCGCCAGGTTGGCGCGCGCCGCATAAATCGCCGCCGTGTACCCGGCAGGCCCCGCGCCGATGATCAGCATGCGGGTTTTCCTCACCTCAGCCATTCTCGTTTGTCATCCACTTTATATTAAAAATCAGGAATCCAGCATATCTGCTGGCATCGCGCCGTTACAAGCGGGCGTTTATGGTTCGGGCGAGAGAAGTTGGCAATTTCCACCCATGGTCAAATGAATTTGTGTAATTATATTGCGCACAGCCTCCCGCCAGTGTTTTAGGACCCTCCATGCCGCGCGACCCCGACCCCATCCAGCTCGACGAAATCGACCGGAAAATCATCGCCGAGCTGCAGGAGGATGGCCGCATGACCAATGTGGAGCTGGCCCGGCGCGCCGGCATCTCACCGCCGCCCTGCCTGCGCCGGGTGCGCCGGCTGGAGGAGGCCGGCTTCATCCAGGGCTACCACGCCCGCACCGATGGCCAGAAGCTCGGCTGGCAGATCGCGTTTTTCGTCATTGTCGGGCTGGAGAGCCAGAAGCAGGCCGTGCTCTCCGGTTTTGAGGCCCTGGTCGCCACCTGGCCCGAGGTGCGCGAATGCCACATGATCCGTGGCGGCGGCGATTTCCTGCTCAAGCTGGTGGCGCGCGACGCCGCGCATGAAAACCAGCTCACCACCCGGCTCACCGGCGCCCCGCATGTCGCCAAGGTGCAGACCCTGCAAACAATCCGCACCAGCCGCGAGCTGGCCGGCGTACCCATGGACCGTCTGAATGCTTGATTCCCTGATCCTGCTGGCCGCCCTCATCGTCGGCCTGCTCTGCCATTATTATCCGGCGCACCTGCCCTATCTGTTCCCCTTCGTCTTCAACGCGCCGGAATTCATCGGCTGCTGGTTCATGCTGCTCTGGTATCTGCGCGGCATGGCGCGCATCGCCGCCGCCGCGCGGCCAGGCCGCCTGCGCCAGTGGTTCTTCCTGCTCGGCCTCGGCGGCATTTATTTCGTTCTGCAAACGCATTTTGAGTACATTTCCCAGCACATGTTCTTCCTCAACCGCATCCAGGCGGTCACCATCGGGATGCTGGCACCCTTTGGCATCGCCATCGGCTGGATGCCCGATGTCCTGCGCCTTGGCGTCCCGCCCTGGGTGCTGCGCGCCTGCCGGGGCCGCGCCGTGCGCGCCACGCTGCGCGTGCTGGGCCACCCCCTGCCCGCGATGGCGATCTTCCTCACCACCACCGATGTCTGGCTGATCCCCTCGGTGCATTTCGCGGCCATGATCAACCCGCTCCTCTACGCGGTGATGAACATATCCTGCCTGCTCGGCGGCCTGCTGTTCTGGCTCGTGGTGCTGGACCCAAGGCCAAACCCGCCCGCCCGCTTCTCCTACCTCACCCGCGCCGCCACCGGCTTTCTGGTCATGTTCCCGCAGATCGCGGTCAGCTCCTACATCGCGCTGAGCACCCAGGACCTGTACTCTTTTTACACACTTTGCGGCCGGCTCTTCCCCAACATCTCGCCAACCTACGACCAGATGCTGGGCGGGCTGATCCAGTGGATCCCCCCCGGCATGCTCAACACCGCCGCGCTCATCATCAGCCTCAACGCCCTGCGCCTCTCTGACATCAAGGCCGAGGAGACATTTGTTCCGCCTCCTGGCGCGAAGATTTACGAAGCCAAGTGGACCGGACAGAAAAGATAGCCCGCATTTTGTTGCGCCGCAGCATGCGTTTGCCACCCCCAGGCGAGGCCGGCGCAGCCCAGCTTTGAAATTTTAGACCAAGTTCCCCCGGCGATTTGATCTAAGACAATCCCTCCCCGAGCGTGGGCGGCTACACCCTGCCCACATCAAGATCTTTGAGGAGCGGACATGGGCATGAGCGGAAACACGCGTATCCTGAACAATCATCTGCGCGCGAAAGTGATGAGCGCGGAGGCGGCGGCGGCGCTCATCGCCTCCGGCAGCACGGTGGGCATGAGCGGCTTCACCGGTTCGGGCTACCCCAAGGCGGTGCCCATGGCGCTCGCCGCGCGCATGGAGGCCGAGCAGGCCGCCGGCAACAAATTCCGCCTGCGGGTATGGACCGGCGCCTCCACCGGCCCCGAGCTTGACGGCGCCCTGGCCAAGGCCGGCGGCATCGAATTCCGCCTGCCCTACAATTCCGACCCCATCGCGCGCGAAAAGATCAACCGTGGCGAAATGGAATATTTTGACATGCATCTGAGCCAGGTCGCCCCCATGGCCTGGCAGGGCTTTCTCGGCCCGCTGGACGCCGCGATCGTCGAGGTCACCGGCATCACCGCCGATGGCGCGCTGATCCCCTCCTCCTCGGTCGGCAACAACAAGACCTGGCTGGACCGCGCGCAGAAAATCATCCTCGAGGTCAACCGCTGGCAGAACCCGGCGCTCGAGGGCATGCACGACATTTATTACGGCACCGCCCTGCCGCCGCATCGCGTGCCCATCCCGCTCATCCGCCCGGATGACCGCATCGGCCAGACCACCTTCAGCTGCGACCCTGACAAGATCGTCGCCATCGTCGAGACCGACGCGCCAGACCGCAACCTGCCCTTCGCCAAACCCGATGACGCGGCCCTGCGCATCGCCGGACATCTGATCGAGTTCTTCCGCCATGAGGTGGCGCGCGGGCGCCTGCCCGCCTCGCTGCTGCCGCTGCAATCGGGCGTGGGCAATATCGCCAACGCCGTGCTCACCGGGCTGATGGACGCGCCCTTCGAGAACATGACCGCCTATACCGAGGTGATCCAGGACGGCATGCTGGACCTTTTGAACACCGGCAAGCTGCGCATGGCCTCGGCCACCTCCTTCTCGCTCAGCCCCAGCGCCGCCGCCGCCATGAACGAGAATATGAGCCAGTATCGCGGCAACATGATCCTGCGGCCGCAGGAAATCTCCAACCACCCGGAGCTGATCCGCCGGCTCGGCTGCCTGGCCATGAACGGGCTGATCGAGGCTGACATCTACGGCAACGTGAACTCCACCCATGTCATGGGCTCGCGCATCCAGAACGGCATCGGCGGCTCGGGCGATTTCGCGCGCAACGCCTATGTCTCCATTTTCATGACCCCCTCAACCGCCAAGGGCGGCAAGATCTCCGCCATCGTGCCGCAGGTCTCGCATGTTGACCATATCAACCAGGATGTGCAGGTGATCGTGACCGAGCAGGGCCTGGCCGACCTGCGCGGCCTCAGCCCCAAGCAGCGCGCCGAGGTCATCATCGCCAACTGCGCCCACCCTGACTACCAACCCATGCTGCGCGACTATTACACCCGCGCGCGCCAGGGCTCTTACGGCCAGCAATCCCCCAGCCTGCCGGGCGAGGCGCTCTCCTGGCACCAGCGCTTCATGGAAACCGGCTCCATGCGCATTTAGAACCTGTCTTAATCCTTTTCCCTTATAAAAAGCTGAAATTATTAAAAATTTTTGCGGGGTTTGGGGAGCTTTTTATAAAAAGCTCCCCAAGATTCTGGCCCTTTTTTGCAAAAAAGGGCCAGACCCCA
>JAKBAQ010000215.1 GCA_021808985.1 Pseudomonadota bacterium | reverse complement strand
GGGTAGAAAATCTGGCTGCTCAATACCGTAGCCGACCACGCCGAGAATGTGGGCCGATTGCGCCAGAAGCGGGCGGGCGGCATGGGGGCTGGCATAATGAACCGCGAAATCGGCTCCGGGGGCTTGCGGCATCTGCTGATCATGGAATGCGAGAGATGCTTGCAAGACGGCTCCTTCAACGACTGCCCGGCCTCACCCGCGCATGGTGGGGGAGCCTTGGAGACTGGCCGAGTAAGCCCCATCGGGCGAGCGCCGGTCAAGGTTTGAACGGAGCGTGGGGGACAAAATAAAAAACCGCTCCGAACCCCAGGTCCGGAGCGGCTAGAGCGATGGGGATGGGCAGAACCGGCCGCATGACACGCATGCGGCCGGCTTGCGTTTCAGAACTGAACGCGCTTGGTGTAGCCGCCATCGATGATAAGGTTGGTGCCGGTGATGTAGTTCGCCGCCGGGCTGGCGAGGAACACGACGGCCCGCGCCACTTCTTCCGGCTTGCCCATGCGGCCGAGCGGAATGGCTTTTTCGGTTGCCTCGTAGACTTCCGGCATCACGCCCTTCAACGCCTGCCAGTTGCCCGTGGGGAAGGAGACAGGCCCGGGGGATACCGCGTTCACACGGATGCCCTTGCCCGCCCAATGCTGCGAGAGCTGCTTGGAATAGGTGAGCAGAGCGGCCTTCATCGCGTTAAATGCCTGCGGCACGAAAAAGGTTTCAACCGCCGCCGTGCTGGACAGCAGGACCACCGAACCGGCGCCGGAGGCCTCGAGATAAGGCTCCAGCGTCTCACAGCCGGCGACCCCGCCGAGAATGTCCACATCCAGGCATTTCTGCCAGTCCGTGGCGGCCTGTGAGCCGGAGGCGCTGGCGTTGTGGATGAAAATGTCGCACCCGCCGAGGGCTTGGGCGGCTTTCACCAGCCATGCCTTGTAGGCGTCCATATCCTGCATATCCAGCACATCCCCGACCACTTTATGGCCATGGGCCGCCAGGGTGGCGCGGGCTTCCTCAACCTGCGCGGGGTTGCGGGAGAAAAAGGCGACATCCGCCCCCTCAGCCGCGAACAGCTCGGCGATGGCGCGGCCAATGCCGCGGCTGCCGCCGGAAATGATGACTTTTTTTCCCGCTAATCCTAGATCCATGTCGTTTCTCCCGGTGTTGTGCGCGCCGCTGCGCGCGTTGGCTAAGGGGTTATTTGGGGCCCATGCGGATGGCGCCATCGAGCCGGATTGTTTCGCCATTCAGCATCGGGTTGGAGATGATGCTTTCCACCAGCAGCGCGTATTCCTCCGGCTTGCCGAGGCGGCTGGGGAAAGGCACCTGCCGGCCGAGCGAATCCTGCACATCCTGCGGGAGGCCGAGCAGCATGGGGGTGAGGAACAGTCCGGGGGCGATGGTCATCACCCGGATGCCGTGAGGCGCGAGGTCGCGCGCGATGGGCAGGGTCATCGCCGCGACGCCGCCCTTGGAGGCGGCGTATGAAGCTTGCCCCACCTGGCCCTCGAAAGCGGCGACGGAGGCTGTGTTGATGATGACGCCGCGCTCATCGCCGTGGGGCGCGGCGGCGGCCAGCCGGGCCGCGAATTTGGAGATGACGTTGAAGGTGCCGATCAGGTTGATTTCAACCAGCTGGCGGAACCCGGCCAGGGGGGCTGGCGTGAATTCACGCCCCACGGTTTTGGCGGGGCGGCTGATGCCGGCGCAATTGACCAGAATGCGCGCGACACCGTGGCGCGCCGCCGCCTGATCCAGCGCGGCGGCGACACCTTCGTCGCTGGTGATGTCCACGGGGAAGAAGGCGCCGCCGATCTCAGCCGCCGTGGCCGCGCCTTGGGGTTCGTTCATGTCAAACAACGCGACCTTGCAGCCGCGCGCGGCCAGCCGCCTGGCCGTGGCCGCGCCAAGCCCTGAGGCGCCGCCTGTCACGACTGCCGCTACATGCTGGAATTCCATTCTGGCTCCCCCGCGCGCCCGGTGCATTCCGGATTTACGCATCTATACATATACAATTTGATCATAAATAATATAATAGTCAATGCGCGGAGCGTGGAGTCTCTTGCCCGGTTTCGCGATTTATGATTATACAAAACTCCAACAAAAGTATAAAAGGAAGCGAACCAATGCGCAGGAATCTGATTGCGGGGATTGGCGATGTTATGCAGCTTGCCTTTGTTCCAGGGGATGTGGACGCGGCGCTGAAATATTGGACCGAAACCATGGGCGCCGGCCCCTTCGTGGCGCTGGACCATGTGCAGATGGATGCCGCGACGTACAAAGGCGCGCCGGCGGCAATCGATTTTAGTGTTTACATAGGCTATTGGGGCGATTTGCAGATCGAGATCATCGAGCAGCATGACGATGCGCCGTCGATCTATAAAGCCTGGCGGGATGAGGGGCGAGAAGGGCTGCACCATGTGTGCTTGGTCACCCGCGACATGGCCGAGGCGCGGCGCATTATTCAAGACGCGGGCGGCACGGTGGTGCAGGAGGCGTTTCTCCCCGGCGGCGTGGAGGCGCTTTATGCCGAGACGGGCGGCGGGCCGGGGACCATGATTGAGGTGTTACAGCCAAACCAGGCGATTTTGGATGCGTTCGCGCATATCAAGAGTCTTTCAGTGAACTGGGACGGCGCTGACCCTGTGCGGAGGCTTGGCTGATGCGTGCGATCGCGCCTGAATTATTCATAGAGACGCCGGAGGGGCCGCGTCTGCTGGGCGGGCGGCGGCATGAGAACGGCGAGATTGTGTTTCCGTTGCCGCAAGGCGGCGAGCGGGCTTTTTATGAGCCGGTGGAACTGTCGCCGCGCGGGCGGCTGTGGAGTTGGACGGTGCAGCGCTTCCGCCCGAAATCGCCCCCCTATGCGGGGGATGAGGATGAGCGCGGCTTCAAGCCTTATGCGGTTGGCTATGTGGAGTTGCCGGGCGAGGTGATTGTGGAGGCGCGGTTGGAGTTGGGCGAGGTCGAGCCGCGCCTGGGCCTTCCGATGCGGCTGGAGATCGTGCCTTTCAACCATGGGGCCGATGGTGATTGGCAAAGTTGTTACATCTTTCGGGCGGAGGGCGCATGAGCGAGGTTTTCATTGTCGGGGCGGGGATTCATCCGTTTGGGCGGCATGAGCTTTCCGGGCTTGATCAGGGCGTGTTCGCGGCGCGGGCGGCGCTGGCCGATGCGGGGGTGGAGTGGCGCGATGTGCAATGCGCTTTTGGCGGCTCCTTCGCCGCTGGCGATGCCGATGCCGCGCTGCCACGGCTGGGGCTTACGGGCGTGCAGTTCATCAATGTCGCCAACGGCTGCGCGACCGGCGGTTCGGCGCTGCTTTCGGCTTATTGGGCGATCAAATCAGGCGAGTTCGACCTGGCGATGGTGCTGGGGTTTGACAAGCATCCGCGCGGCTCCTTCAACCCCGCGCCGGCCGATATGGGGCTGCCTGATTGGTATGGCGAGCTGGGCATGATGCTCACCACGCAGTTTTTCGCCAGCAAGATTCAGCGTTACATGGCGCTGCACGGGATCAGCCGGCGCACGCTGGGGATGGTGGCGGAGAAGGCGTTCGCCAATGCGGTGCATGCGCCGCATGCGTGGCGGCGCGCGCCGGTGGCACTGGATGATATTCTGAACGCGCAGATGGTGAATGATCCGCTGACGAAGTTCATGTTTTGCTCGCCCTCGGAGGGTGGGGCGGCGCTGATTCTGGCCAGCCCGGCGCGCGCGCGCCAGCTTGGGCGCGACCAGATAAGGCTGCGCGGGGCGGCGATGCGGACCAGGGTAAAGGGGTCGTTCGAGGTGTTCTCGCCCAGCCTGGATATTGAGCGCGGCCCTTCGCCCGCGGAGCTTGCGGCCAAGGCGGCCTTTGAGATGGCCGGGATGGGCCCCAGGGATATGAACGTGTTGCAATTGCAGGATACGGAATCAGGCGCTGAGATTATGCACATGGCCGAGAACGGGTTTTGCGCGCATGGCGAGCAGGAGGCGCTGATACAAGCGGGCGCCACGCGCATTGGCGGGCCGATGCCGGTGAATACCGATGGTGGCTGCCTGGCGTGCGGGGAGCCGATTGGGGCCTCAGGATTGCGGCAGGTTTATGAAAATGTGATCCAGCTGCGCGGACTGGGCGGCGGGCGCCAGGTGCCGGGCAATCCGATGAGCGGATATACCCAGGTTTATGGCGCGCCGGGGCTGGCGGCGGTTACCATCATCGGAAAATAATGTTGCAGCCTCCGCCAATGCGCGCAGGCCGCATTGGCGGAGGCCGTGGCGCCGCCTGTTGGAAACAAATTCCGCCTGGCCCGGAATTTTGCGGGCAAGGTGACCGGTGGCGCAGCTGACGCTGAGCGGTATGGCGGTGCATGAGCAGCGACCGCGCAACGAGATTTTGTATAGTACGGTTAACAATTCATATATCAACTGAAGGCCGCATAATGAAAGGAAACACCATGAAGCAACTAGACGGCAAAACCGCAATTATCCTGGGGGCAAGCGCCAAGGGTAATCTCGGCCAGACATTGGCGCAGCGTTTTCTCGCCGAGGGGGCGAATGTCGTCATCTCGGGCCGGCGCGAAGAAGAGCTTGCCGAATTCGCAAAAACCCACAACTGCGCCTATAAGC
>JAKBAQ010000214.1 GCA_021808985.1 Pseudomonadota bacterium | reverse complement strand
GCCGCCATTCGGTGAGACGCCGGGTCAAATCATCGGGCATGGCGAGCAACCTCCTAAAACCCCCGGAATCCCCCGCGCGCCCTAAAGCTGGATGGCCTGGGCATAAAGCTGCGGAAACACCAGGATCGGCGCGGCCGAGAATAGCGCGATCACCAGGCTGCTGAACAGCAGCAGCCCCAGCGCCGGCGCGGCGCCCAGCCCCAGCCCCACCCGCATGATGAACCAGTGGTACCAAAGCAGATATATCCCGGCCAGGCCCAGCACCACCACCTCGGCCTGCGCCATCGGCAGCCCGGCCTGCACCATCACCGCCGCGATGAAGGCGGCCACGAACAGCACCGGCAGCAGCATCCAGAACGACCAGTTCAGCGCCGTGGCGGTGCGCATCCACAGCGCCTCGCGCCCGGTCCGCAGCGCGAATTCATAAACGATCACCGGCAGCGCCAGCACCGCGCAAATCCGCGAGAACAACCCCAGCAGCGCGAACGCCCACTGCCCGCCCATCGCTGAAATGCCGGCGCCAACCAGCGGAAACGCGATCAGCGGCGCCAGCGAGGCGGTAAAGGCGTCCATCGCGCCGCTGAACTCGTTGATCCCGCTTTTCCGCCCGCGCGCGAGCAGGAACAGACCGCGCAAAATCATCGGCAAAAATCCTCTATCAAAATCTGATAAATATCCGCCAGCCGGCTCAGCGCCGCCACTTCCACGGCCTCATCCACGCGGTGCATGCTCACCCCCACCAGGCCGAACTCCGCCACCGGGCAATACCGCGCGATGAACCGCGCATCCGATGTCCCGCCCCCCGTATTGCACTCCGGCGTCAGCCCCGTCACCGTATTGATCGCGCGCGCCAGCGCCTGCGTATGTGCCCCCGCCTGGGTCAGAAACGCCTCGCCCGAAACCTGCACCTGCAACTCCGCCGCCGGGGCGAAGCGCGCCAGAATCCCGCGCAGCCAGTCGGTCAGCCCGGCGCTGGCATGCAGATTGTTGAAGCGTATGTTCAGCCGCGCGCTCGCCGTGGCGGGAATCACATTGCTCGCCGCATTGCCCACATCCACCGATGTCACCTGCAAGCTGGAAGGCTCGAACCACTCATTTCCCGCATCCAGCGGCGCCGCCGTCATCGCGCCCAGCGCCGCGATCAGCCGGTGCACCGGATTATCCGCCAGATGCGGATACGCCACATGCCCCTGCCGCCCGGTCACGGTGATGCGCGCATTCATGCTGCCGCGCCGGCCTATCTTCACCACATCGCCCAGCACCGCCCGGCTGGTCGGCTCGCCCACCACGCAAAAATCCGGAATCTTGCCGTTCGCCGCCATCCATTCCAGCACGCGCACCGTGCCATCGGTGGCAACGCCCTCCTCATCGCCGGTGATCAGCAGCGAAACATGCCCCGCCGCCCGCGCCGCCGCCGCCACGAAGGCGGCAATCGCCCCCTTCATGTCCACCGCCCCGCGGCCATAAAGCATCCCGCCCTCAACCACCCCGCCAAACGGATCATGCCGCCAGCCCTCGCCCGGCGGCACCACATCGGTATGCCCCGCGAAGCACAAATGCGCCCCCACCCCCGGCCGCTCGGCAAACAGGTTCTCGATCTCGCCAAAGCGCAGCCGCGTCACCGCAAAGCCCAGCGCCTCCAGCTGCGCCGCCAGCAGCCCTTGCGTGCCGCCATCCGCCGGGGTGACGGACTGGCAGCGCAACAGGCTCTGCGCGAAGGCGAGAACGTCCATGCCCCGTACTTACGCGCGCAGCAGATCGTTGATGGAGGTCTTGCTGCGCGTCTGCGCATCCACCCGCTTCACGATCACCGCGCAAGCCAGCCCCGGCCCCGGCGCGCCATCGGCCATCGCCCGCCCCGGTAGCGTGCCCGGCACCACCACCGAATAGGGCGGCACATAGCCCGAGAACACCTCGCCCGACTCGCGGTCGACGATCTTGGTGGAAGCGCCCAGGAACACGCCCATCGAAATCACCGCCCCGCGCCCCACGACCACGCCTTCCGCCACTTCCGAGCGCGCGCCGATGAAGCAATCATCCTCGATCACCACCGGCCCCGCCTGCAACGGCTCCAGCACGCCGCCAATGCCCACGCCGCCGCTGATATGGCAGTTCCTGCCCACCTGCGCGCATGAGCCCACGGTCGACCAGGTGTCGATCATCGTGCCCTCGCCCACCCGCGCGCCCACATTCACGAAGCACGGCATCAGCACCACCCCCGGCGCGATATAGGCCGAGCGGCGCACCACCGCGCCCGGCACCGCCCGCACGCCCGATTCCGCGAAGGCCCGCGCATCCCAGCCCGCGAACTTCATCGCCACCTTGTCGAACACATCCGCCCCGCCAACCCCGCCCATCGGCTTGTTGGCGTTCAGCCTGAAGGAGAGCAGCACCGCCTGCTTCAGCCACTGATGCACCATCCACCCATCCGCGCCCGGCTCGGCCACGCGCACAACGCCCGCATCCAGCAGGCCCAGCACGGCCTCCACCGCCTCCCGGTCGGCCCCGGTGGTGGCGGGCGAGAGTTCCCCCCGGCGCTCCCACGCGCTGGCGATGGTCTGTTGCAGTTGCTCGTGCGATGCGGCGCTCATGTCGTATCCTCGTTGAAGTCACTAACTGCGGCGGACCATCGTGGCGCACCGCCACGATGTCAACGCGCCCCCTCCATTAACCGCTCACCATCACCCTTTTTTATCATTAACCTTTCATTCACCTTCTCCCCCCTATTCATGACGCATGACCTCGCCGCAAATCTCGAGCCCCGAATCCTTCGCGCTGGCCACCTCGCCCGGCACTGGCTGGCTCGCCATCGCCGCCATGCTGGCGGACCTCGCTTTTGAGACTGACCCGCTCGGCCGCTTCACCGCCTTTGGCCCCGGCAAGGTGCTGGGCCAGCCGGCAGCGCGGCTGCTGGGGGTGGAAATCGCCTCCCTCATCACCGGCCCCGAGGGTGATGAGGGGCTGAGCGCCGCGCAGTTCCGCTCCATCGTCACCACCATCTGCGCGGAGTGCGTCGCCTGGCACGGCCGGGTGCAACTCACCCGGCCTGATGGTTGCACCGGCATCTTCCGCCTCTCCCTGGCGCCGCGCATCGCCGCCGGCGCCGTCAGCGGCACCTACGGCATCTTGTTCGACCTTGCCGCCCCCGAACTAACCCTGCCCGACAGCCATGCCGGCCGCGCCGACGATCCCGCCCTGCGCCACAACACCATGCTGGACGCTGAAACCGGCCTCTGGTCGCACCACACCTTCACCGAGGAAATGTCCCGCCGTTTTGACCGTCTGGACGTTGAAGGCCAGCCCGGCACATTGCTCTATCTCGGCTTTCCGCGCGCCCCGGCCTCGCTGCACGGCGCCATCGCCATGCGCCTGGCCGAAGAACTGCGTGACATCGTCCGCCCCACAGACCTTCTGGGCCGCGCCGACGCAACCACCATCGCCCTCTGGTGCGACAATATGGACCATCTCACCGCCGGAGAGCGCGCGGCCAAATTCTGCACCCAGCTCCCCGCCATCCTGCCTGATCGTGCCCCCCTCACCGTCGGCGTCGCCCCGCGCTGGGCCGGCAGCGGCGAGGATGCCGCCACCGTCATCTCCCACGCCCTCGCCTCGCTGCGCCTGGCTGACATCGTCGCCCAGCGCGCCGGCGGCGAGGGCGGCGGCGGCGCCTGGAAGGTCTGGCAGCGCGATTGAAGCCTTGTTTCCGCCCCCCGTATCGCCTAATTCCACGGCATGACCGAGCATCAAGACCCATCCCCCGCCATCGACCCCGCAACCCCCGCCGAAGCGCCCACCCCGCAGGACCCTGCCGCCCGCATCGCCGAGCTTGAGGCCGCGCTGCAGGAAATGAAGGATAAATGGATGCGCTCGGAGGCCGAAATGGCCAACCTGCGCGCCCGCACCAAGCGCGAGGTTGACGATGCCCGCCTCTACGCGGTCCAGAAATTCGCGAAGGACGTGGTGGAAGCCGCCGAAAACCTCAAGCGCGGCATTGAGAGCCTGCCCAAGCGCGAGGAAGGCGAAGCCGAAATCGTCACCAAGATGCGCGAGGGCTTCGAGGGCATCGAGCGTTCCTTCATCTCCCTGCTGGAGCGCAACGGCATCACCCGGCACGACCCCACCGGCTCCACCTTCGATGCCAACATGCACCAGGCGATGGCCGAGCAGGAAACCAGCGACCACCCGCCCGGCACCATCCTGCAAGCCTGGACCCAGACCTGGCAGCTCCACGGCCGCCTGCTGCGCCCCGGCATGGTCGTCGTCGGCAAACTGCCCGCCAATTCCGGCCCCAGCGTGAAAATAGACGAAACCGCCTAATCTTACGGCCCCGAAGGCCGCTTGCCCTCAACAGGGCAGACGGCCTTCCTTTTTCCCATAACGTTCATACTTAATTCTCAAAAGTTTTTTGGGGCCTGGCCCTTTTTTGCAAAAAAGGGCCAGAATCTTGGGGAGCTTTTCATGAAAAGCTCCCCAAACCCCGCAAAAATTTTTAATAATTTCAATTTTTTATAAGAGAAAACGTTTAAGCCGTTCTCTTGGAACGGGCCTCCGGCGGGAGGCACGTTTGCTTTTTCTATCCGGTGTGTCTCACGCCTTCAGATATCGCCGCGCCAGCAGCGCTTTTTGCAGCTC
>JAKBAQ010000213.1 GCA_021808985.1 Pseudomonadota bacterium | reverse complement strand
ACGGCTGGTAGACCTCGTTCTGCACGATGAAGCGCGTGGGCGCCACGCAGACCTGCCCGGCATTGCGGAACTTGTTGGCGGCCAGGATGGTGGCCGCGGAGTCAAGGTCGGCATCGTTGAAAATAATTGCCGGGGCGTGGCCGCCCAGCTCCATCGTCGCGCGCTTCATATGCGCGCCAGCCAGGGCGGCGAGGTGCTTGCCCACCACGGTTGAGCCGGTGAAGGAGATTTTTTTAACGGTGGGGTGGGGAATCAGATATTCCGAAATTTCCGCCGGCACGCCGAAGACGAGCTGGACCACGCCGGCGGGGGTGCCGGCATCGACGAAGGCGCGCACCAGCTCAGCGCAGCTGGCCGGGGTTTCCTCGGGCCCCTTCAGGATGAACGCGCAGCCCGCCGCCAGCGCGGCGGAGACCTTGCGCACCGCCTGGCTCATGGGGAAGTTCCACGGCGTGAAGCCCGCGACGACGCCCACCGGCTCGCGCAACGAGAGCTGATAAATGCCCTCGGCGCGCGCCGGGATGACGCGGCCATAGGCGCGGCGGCCTTCCTCGGCGAACCAGTCGATCACATCGGCGGAGCCGAGGATTTCCGTCCGCGCCTCGGCCAGGGGCTTGCCTTGCTCGGTGGTCATCAGCCGGGCGATGGACTCGGCGCGCGCGCGCACCAGATCAGCCGCCTTGCGCATGATTTTGGCGCGCTCATAGGCGGAAATTTTCCGCCATGCGGCGAAGCCGGCGGCGGCGGCGGCCAGGGCTTCGTCAAGGTCGGGGATGCCGGCATGGGCGAGCGTGCCGATCTGCTCCTCGGTGGCGGGGTTGATGACCGCGAGGGTGCGGCCATCGTTGGCCGCGCGCCATCTGCCCGCGATATGCAGCAATACGTCCTGATACATTCTGTGGTTCCTTAGCTCTCTTTGATGACTTTGCGCATGATTTCGACCATCTGCGACAGCTCGTCCGCCGTGGCGGCGAAGGGAGGGGCGAGCACGATGGTGTCGCCCGCCGCGCGCAGCACCAGCCCGGCCTCGAACGCCTTGCAGAGAATGTTGAAGCCGCGGTCTCCGGGTTTGCCTTTCGGCTCCAGCTCGACGGCGCTGAGCAGGCCGTGGCCGCGCGTGTCGGTGACGTAGGGCAGATCCTTGAACGCGGCGATCTGCTCCAGGAATGCGGGGGAGAGCTGGCGCACGCGGGCGAAGGTGTCTTCCTCGCGGTAGATTTTCAGCGTGGCCAGGGCGGCGGCGCAGGCGACGGGATGACCGGAATAGGTGTAGCCGTGGTAGAGCTCGATATTGTTCTCGGGCGCCGCGTCCAGAATGGCCTGCTGCACCTCCTCGCGCACGGCGGTGGCCGCCATCGGGATGGAGCCGTTGGTGAGGGCTTTGGCCATGGTCATGATATCGGGCGTGACGCCGAAGGTCTGCGCCGCGAAATTCTGCCCGGTGCGGCCGAAGCCGGTGATGACTTCGTCAAAGATCAGCAAAATGCCGTGTTTGGTGCAGATTTCGCGCAGGCGCTTGAGGTAGCCCTTGGGCGGGACCAGGATGCCGGTGGAGCCGGCGATGGGCTCGACGATGCAGGCGGCGATGGTGTCGGCGCCGTGGAGATCGACAAAGCGTTGCAGGTCATCAGCGAGGTTGGCGCCGTGCGTGCCTTCGCCCATCTCGTACTGGTTCTCAGGGATTTTGGTGTGGCGCAGGTGCAGCGCGCCGGGCAGGCCGAGGCCGAAGCTCTTGCGGTTGTTGACCATGCCGCCGACCGACCAGCCGCCGAAGTTGACGCCGTGATAGCCGCGCTCACGGCCTACGATGCGCTGGCGCTGGCCCTCGCCGCGGACGCGATGATATTGGATGGCGATTTTGAGCGCGGTTTCCACCGCTTCAGAGCCACCGCCGGAGAAAATGACGCGGTTGAGGCCGGGGGGGAGCATGTCCGCCATCTCGGTGGCGAGGCGGAAGGCCGCGGGGACACCGTATTGGAACGGGGGGGCGTAATCGAGCGCCTGCATCTGCTGGGTCACGGCGTCGCGGATTTCGCGCCGGCCATGGCCCAGGGGGATGCAGTAGAGGCCGGAGGAGCCGTCAAAAATTTTGTCACCGCGCGTATTATAATAATAGACACCTTCGGCGCCGGTGATCAGCCTTGGCTGTTCCATGAACTGGCGGTTGGCGGTGAAAGGCATCCACTGATGTACGAGGGGGACGTTACTCGCGATGTTGCTGTCTGGCATGGGCGGCTCCTCTTGAATTGTCTCTAGTTAACTATTTTAAACACTCTATACCAGAAGAATTTTCACGGCGCACCATGATTTGGGTGCATGGCGGGCCTGGGATAAGACGGCGCGGCGGATTTTTGGGAGGTGCGGCATGGATGAGACGGCTGGACGGGGTGGGTGCGTCTATAAAATATTGACCGAGGCGGAGTTCGGCGCGCTGCGGGCGGGCTCGTTCGAGGGCGCGCCGGCGGATTTGGCGGATGGGTATATTCATCTCTCCACCGCCACGCAGCTGGCCGGGACGGTGGAGAAGCATTTTGCCGGGCAGAGCGGCCTGGTGGTGGCGGCGGTGGAGCTGGCGGCGCTGGGCGAGGCCGTGCGCTGGGAAGTGGCGCGCGGCGGGCAGAAATTTCCGCATCTGTATGGCCGGTTGAGCATGGCGGCGGTGGTGGCGCACGCGCCGCTGACGCGCGCGGCGGATGGCGGTGTGGAACTGCCGTGACTACACCGTTTTTTCCACCGCGCGGGCGATTTTGAGGACCAGATCGTCGCGGTAGAGGGGGGCGGCGATTTGCACGGCGATGGGCAGGCCGGCGGCGTTGAGGCCCATGGGCAGCGAGAGCGCGGGCTGGCGGGTGAGGTTGAAGAGGAGGGTCCACGGCGCCCAATTGTGCAGCAGGGCGTGCAGCGGGTCTTCCACCGGGATGCCGGCGCGCGGCGCGGCCTGGGGGACGCAGGGGCAGATCAGGGCGTCATAATCAACGCAGGCCATGGCGTGGGCGGCCTGCACGCGCAGGGCCTCGGCTTCCAGCATGTCGATGGCCGTGGTGCCGGCGAACTGGGCGGCAAGGCGGGTGAGGCCGTGATCAAGCAAGGCGTGCTGCGCCGGGGCGATGGCGGCGACCTGGCGGGCCAGGGCGGCGCCCCAGATTTTGGCGAAGCTGATGGAGGCGTCCGGCAGGGGGATGACGGCGTCCACCACCTTGGCGCCGAGGGATTCCAGGATTTGCCGGGCGGCGTGCAGGGCGAAGAGCGCATCATCATCAGCCGGGGCGGCGAAGCCGGGCGCGGCGAGGATGCCGATGCGCAGGCCCGCCACGCCATCCTCGATGCCAGCCAGGAAGTCGCGCTTGGGCTCGGGCAGGGAAAACGGGTCCTGCGGGGAGAAGCCGGCGGTGGCGGAGAGCATGAGCGCGGCGTCGCGCACCGTGCGGGTGATGGGGCCGGCGACGGCGACATGGCCGAAGGCGCCCAGCGGCCATTGCGGCACGCGGCCGAAGCTGGGCTTGAGGCCGACCACGCCGGACCAGGCGGCGGGGATGCGGATGGAGCCGCCGGCATCGGTGCCGACATGCAGCGGGCCGAAGAACGCAGCAGCAGCAGCAGCCGCGCCGGCGGAGGAGCCGCCGGGCGTGTGCTCGGGGTTCCAGGGATTGCGGGTGATGCCGGTGGCGGGGGAGTCACCCGGGCTTTTCCAGCCGAATTCGGTGGTGGTGGTTTTGCCGAGGATGACCGCGCCGGCGGCGCGCAGGGCGGAGACGACGGGCGAATCAGCCGGCTGGGGGGCGGCGCTGGTGGTTTTGCTGCCGCGCCGGGTGGGCAGGCCGGCAATGTCTATAATGTCCTTGATGGTGACGGGAACGCCATCGAGCGCGCCGCGCGAGGCACCGGCGGCCCAGCGGGCGGTGCTGGCCTGGGCGTCACGCAGGGCGGCAGGGTTCATCACCGCGAAGGCGTTGATCTCGGGGTTGCGCCGGGCGATGCGCTCAGTGATGGATTGCAGCGCGCCGAGCGGGGTGAGGGTTTTGGCGGCGTAGGCGGCGAGCAGCTCCTCGGCGTCGAGCGTCGCGGGGTCTTCTAGAGCCATGCGGGCACCGGCAGGTTTTTGGCGCGCAGGAAAGTGGGGTTGAAGAGCTTGCTCTGGTAGCGCGCCCCGCCGTCGCACAGGATGGTGGCGATGGTGTGGCCGGGGCCGAGGGTTTTGGCCACGCGGATGGCGGCGGCGACGTTGATGCCGGCGGAGCCGCCGACGGAGAGGCCTTCGTGGATCAGCAGGTCGAACACTTGTTCCAGCGCCTCGGGGTCGGGGATGCGCTCGGCATCGTCAATGGCGACGCCGCTGAGGTTTTCCGGCACGCGGGACTGGCCGATGCCCTCGGTGATGGAGGAGCCGCTCACCGTGAGGTCGCCGCTCTTCACCCAACCATAGAGGCCGCTGCCCTCCGGGTCGGCCAGGATGATCCGGATATCCGGGTTGCGCGCCTTGAGCGCCAGGCTGACGCCGGCCAGCGTGCCGCCGGTGCCGCAGGCGCAGGTGAAGGCGTCCACCTTGCCGCCGGTCTGGGCCCAGATTTCGGGGCCGGTGGTGGCGCGGTGGCCTTCGCGGTTGGCCAGATTGTCAAACTGGTTGGCCCAGAGCGCGCCCA
>JAKBAQ010000212.1 GCA_021808985.1 Pseudomonadota bacterium | reverse complement strand
CGCGTCATAGGCCGGTTTCGGCGTGGCGTCGCGCCATTGCGGCTGCCAGCGCTGATGCCCGGAGAGCGCGTGTTTGACCAAAGCGAAGGCGGAAAAACGCTGCATTTATAATTGCCTCTTGTTGGAGCTGAAGCGTGCCCGCAAGCCCGCCCCCCAGCGCGCACAAACTCGGCGCAGGGGTTGAATATATGCGACATAAGCCTACCCGCGCGGCATGGCGCGGGCATGAAAAAACCGCCCGGGCGGCAAACCGGGCGGTTTTGATGGTCTGGCGGATTTAGGCGTGATTTCAGCGCTGCGTGCGCTCCCAGTCCGGCGCCACGAAATAGGGGGCGTTGGAAGCCGCGAGCTGTGGCTTGCCGAGAATGAAATCCGCGCCCTTCTCGCCGATCATGATGGTTGGGGCGTTGAGATTTCCCGTTGTCACGCGCGGCATGATCGAGGAATCGACGATGCGCAGGCCCTCGACCCCGATGACCCTGGTTTGCGGGTCCACCACCGCCATCGGGTCTTCGGGGCTGCCCATCTTGCAGGTGCAGGAGGGGTGGTAGGCGCTCTCCACCTTGGCGCGGATGAAATCGTCGATCGCCGCATCGCTGACCACGCCCGCGCCGGGCTGCATCTCCTCGCCACGATAGGGATCGAACGCCTTCTGCGCCACGATTTCGCGGGTGAGGCGCACGCAGGCGCGCATCTCTTCCCAGTCTTCCTCATGGCTCATATAGTTGAAGAGAATTTCCGGCTTCTCCAGCGGGTTGCTGGATTTTAGCCTGACATGGCCGCGGCTTTTTGAGCGCATCGGCCCGACATGCAGCTGAAACCCGTGACAGGTGGCGAGGGATTTGCCATCATATGTCACGGCCAGCGGGAGAAAATGATACTGGATGTTGGGGTAGCGAATCCCGCTGCGTGAACGGATGAAGCCGCAGCTTTCAAAATGATTGGTGGCGCCCAGGCCGTCGCGGCGCAGCAGCCAGCGCAGGCCGATCATCGCCTTGGCCAGCGGGTTCATGGAGGAATACAGCGTCACCGGCTGTTTGCACGCCACCTGAAAGTAAAACTCCAGATGGTCCTGCAGGTTTTCGCCCACGCCGGGGCGATCCGCCAGCACCTGGATGCCATGCGCGCGCAACTCCGCCGCCGGGCCAATGCCGGAGAGCTTGAGCAGCTGCGGCGAGTTGATCGGCCCGCCGGCCAGGATCACCTCACGCCGGGCCATGGCGGTTTTATCCAAATCGCCCTGCCTGTAGGCAACGCCGCTGGCGCGCCCGCCGGTGAACAGCACGCGCGTGACCAGCGCCTGGGCGCGGATTTCCAGATTTTTGCGGTGGCGGATCGGCCGCAGATAGGCGTTCGCCGCGCTCCAGCGCGTGCCTTTATGCACGGTCATATCCATGCGCCCCATGCCTTCCTGCTGGAAGCCGTTGACATCGCTGGTCATCGGATAACCGGCCTGGGCGCTGGCATCGAGCCAGGCTTTGTGCAGGGGATTCTTCAGCGGGCCATATTGGGTGTGCAGCGGGCCAGCGCCGCCGCGATACGCATCGCCACCCTCGGCGCGAGTCTCGGCGCGTTTGAAATAGGGCAGAACATCGCGATACGCCCAGCCTTTCGCGCCTAGCTCTTCCCAGCCGTCAAAATCAAGCGGGTTGCCGCGGATATAGACCAGGCCGTTGATAGAGGATGACCCGCCGATGACCTTGCCGCGCGGCGTGTGCATCCGCCGGTTATTGAGGTGGGGTTCCGGCTCGGTCTCATAAAACCAGTTATATTTCGGCATGTTCATCGGAATCGACAAGGCGCTCGGCATCTGAATGAAGATCGAACGGTCTGACCCGCCATATTCCAGCAGCAGGACCGAAACCCCCGCCTCCGCCGAGAGCCGGTTGGCCAGCACGCAGCCGGCGGAACCAGCACCGACGATGATATAGTCGAATTGCTCTGAAGGCATCACAATATCCTAAAAAACTCAGTAAGGAGAATCGATCTTTTCGAGCGCCACATAGACGCTCTTGATCTGCGTATAATGCTCGATCGCGGCTTTGCCGTTCTCCCGGCCCAGGCCGGATTGCTTGACGCCGCCGAAGGGAAGTTCGATCGGCGTGATGTTGAAATGGTTGATCCAGCAGGTGCCGGCTTCGAGATTCGCGATCACCCGGTGCGCGCGTGTCAGATCCTGCGTGAACACGCCCGCCGAGAGGCCAAAGCGTGTGGCATTCGCCCGGGCCACCACCTCATCCTCGTCACGGAAGCTCAGCACGCACATCACGGGGCCGAAAATCTCCTCGCGCACAACCTTCATCTCATCATGGCAATCAGCGAAGATCGTGGGCGCCACGAAGCACCCCTGCGCCAGCGCCCCGGCCATGGCGCGGGCGCCGCCGGTTACCAGTGTCGCGCCTTCGGCTTTTCCGGCCTCTATATAGGAGAGCACCTTGTTCATATGCGCAGGCGAGATCAGCGCGCCCACTTGGGTTGCCGGGTCCAGCGGATCGCCCACGCGCATGGCCTCGGTGCGCAGCTTGAGGCGCCGGAGGAATTCATCGCGCACCTGCTCATGCACGAACACGCGCGTGCCGTTGGAGCAGACTTCACCGGCGGAATAAAAATTCGCCAGCAGCGCGCCGGAGACGGCATTGTCGAGATCGGCGTCCTCAAACACCAGCAGCGGCGATTTGCCGCCCAGCTCCAAGGTGACATGCTTGAGCGAGGCGGCGGCGGCGGCCATTACCGCGCGGCCGGTGCCAACCTCGCCGGTGAGGGAGATTTTATGGATGTCCGGGTGCTGCGTCAGCATCCGCCCGGTGGCCGCAAAACCTTGCACCACGTTGAAAACCCCATCGGGCAGGCCAGCCTCCTTGAAGATTTCCGCCAGCCGCAGCGCGGTGAGCGGTGTCATCTCGGCGGGCTTGAAGATCATCGCGTTGCCGCAGGCCAGCGCGGGCGCGGCCTTCCAGCAGGCGATCTGCAGCGGGTAATTCCACGCGCCGATGCCAGCCACGACGCCCAGCGGCTCACGCCTTGTATAGCCAAAGGCGGCGGGGCCGAGATCCATCTGCTCACCGGCGAGGCCGCCGGCGATGCCCGCGAAATATTCCAGACAATCAGCGCCGGACATAACGTCAACAACACTGGTCTCTTGAATCGGCTTGCCGGTGTCGAGCGTCTCGAGCAGGGCGAGTTCATCGTTCTTCGCCCGCAGCAGCCGGGCCGCCTCGCTCAGCACGCGCCCGCGCTGCACGCCGGTCATCCGCGCCCAAATGCGCTGGCCCGCCCGCGCCGCCGCGACCGCCTGCTCAATCTCCGGCGCGCCGGCGATTTCCACGGTGCTCAGCACCGCGCCGGTCGCCGGGTTGCGGGTCTCGAACGTTTCGCCTCCGACCGCATTGACGAACCCGCCATTGATGAAGTTCTTTTGCACCTGCCCCGTGGCGCGCTGCAAAATCCGCATTTTGCCCTGCGCGGCGGCGAGTGTCATATCCACCAGATGGCTTACCATCAGCCGCGCCGAATCGCTGTTCGTCTCGCTCCAGTCCGACAAGGTCGCGCGCAGCCAGACTCCGTCGATCATCGCCGCGATCATCGCCGCGGTTTCCGGCACCTCATGCGCCGGCACGAGCGGCCGCAGCGCATGGCGCAGATTGCTGAGGATCCGGCTCTGATACACAATCTGAATCCGGCGAAACTGGGGTACATGTATCACCTGCCCCCAGAAGGCCAGCCAGGCGATGCCGATGCGGCTGTCAAACTCTTCTTGCGCCAGATTGGCGTCGATCACCGCCTGAATCCGTGCGCGCGGCGTTTGCGCCTGCCGCTGGCGCACCAGCACGCCACGCGCGACACGCCGCACCAGCTTGCGGAACACCGCCTCCATCAGGCTATTTTTGTCCTGAAAGTAATGCGAGATCAGCGCCGCCGAGACGCCCCCGCGCGTTGCGATCTGCGCCAGGGTGGCCCCCACATAGCCAAGTTGGGCAATGGTATCTATCGCCGCATCAATAATCTGCTCACGCCGCAAATCTTCAGTTGAGCCGTTATTTTGCTGGATTAATGTCGTAATGGTAAGCACCCCTATCATGATTTCACGCGGCAGCCGCGCGGTTTTTGCTTGTTTGCTTTCACACAGAAAGCACGTAATTGAACAACCAATCAACAGAAAAAATAAAATTTTTTGTCCGCCACTTTTTCGTCGCATTTCTCCATTTCATTCAAGTCATGCGTCGGAAACAAACAAGTAAGTATCGCCCCAATGCCGATGATAGGGGCTTACAAGGACAAAAACAGAAGTAAAAACACAAAAGACCGGACTATCTGGATTATCGCTTTTAGGACACAAATCGTACTTGAACGGCCATTTAGCCTCAAATAAACTGCTTCTTCCAACCAAACGCGAGGCACCAGACCCGCGGCTAAAGTCGCTTAATTTCTACCCCACTTGAAAGGACGCTTCATGAAAAAAACAACCTTGGCTCCAACCCTCGCCGCAAGCTTTCTTTGCCTGGGCCTCGCTACCGCCCCCCTTACCGCCGCCCACGCCGCCACGGACCCGCAATCCTGCCAGACCGTCCGCATGGCCGATATCGGCTGGACCGACAATGAAGTGCAGAATGCCGTTTTCTCCAATCTTCTGAGCGCGCTGGGCTACACGGC
>JAKBAQ010000019.1 GCA_021808985.1 Pseudomonadota bacterium | reverse complement strand
GTGCAGGATAGCCGTCTGGTCGGGCTGAGCCAGCTCGGCGCGCGGAGCCCGGGTTATGTTCAGGGGCCGTATTCCCAGCAGACCGAAGGGCAGGTGGAACAATTCGCCGCCTGGTACATCGCCCGCCTCAAGGCGCATCTTGGCGCATGAAAGCCGAGCATATCTTTAAAAATGATGCAGACCGCGCCTTGCCATTCTGGGACGGCTCGGATGACAATGCGCTGGTCTGCATCGGCGTGCGTGAGGAAACGCACGATGTCAAAACCTTCATCTTCGGGCCCAAGCGCCCGGCGCTGTTCCATTTTCAGCCTGGGCAGTTCATCACGTTTGATTTCGTGATAGGCGATGCGGTGGTCAACCGCTGCTACACCATCGCCTCCTCGCCCTCGCGTCCGCATACGGTCAGCATAACGGTCAAGCGCGTGCCGGGCGGGCCTGTTTCAAACTGGCTGCATGATAACATGTCCCCCGGCCAGGAGGTGAACGCCACGGGCGCCTTGGGTAGTTTCAGCTACACGCGCCATCCGGCCAAAAAATATCTGCTGCTCTCAGGCGGCTCAGGCATCACGCCGATGATGTCGATGGCGCGCGCGCAGTACGATCTTGCCGGCGAGAGTGACATCGTCTTCATGCATCACGCCCGCACCCCGGCGGACATCATTTTCCGCCGCGAGCTGGAGTTGATGGAGGTTCATTCAGCGAACTTCAAATTCATCCCGGTCTGTGAGGCTGATGCGAAGTTTCACAGCTGGGGCGGCCTGCGCGGGCGCATCAGCGCCGGGATGCTGAGCGTGGCCGTGGCGGACTATGCGGATCGCGAAGTCTTCGTCTGCGGCCCGCCGCCTTACATGCGCGCGGTGAAGGCGCTGCTGGAGCAGCTCGGCTTCAACATGGCGCAGTACCATGAAGAGAGCTTTGATTTCGCGGCCTTGGAGCAGGAGGCCGCGCCAATGGCCCCGGTTCCGGCCGGAGGCGATTCATTCGCGGTCACATTCGCCAAAAGCCAGCGCACAATCGCCTGCCCGGCGCAAAGCACGGTGCTGGATGCAAGCCGCGCCGAGGGCATGCGTCTGGCGTCATCCTGTGCCAAAGGTCTGTGCGGCACGTGCAAATCCAAGCTGCTTTCAGGCAAGGTTGAAATGTCGCATCAGGGCGGCATCCGCCAGCGCGAGATCGACCAGGGAATGATCCTGCTCTGCTGCTCCAAACCGCTGAGCGACCTGGTGATCGAACGTTAAGGCATGGACCTGGCTTCGCTCTCCCGGTTCGGATTCTTCACGCTTCCTGACTATTCGATGATCGCTGTCACCAACGCCATCGAGGCGTGCCGCATGGCAAACCGCGTTGCCGGGCGCGAGGTTTATTCCTGGCAAGTGCTGACAATGGATGGCGTGCCCTCAACCGCCAGCAATGGTCTCGTTTTGTCGCCCTGCCTGCGGCTTGATGAGGCGCCCCCGCCCGATGTCCTGTTTGTCTGCGGCGGCGTGCATGTGCGCGCGGCGGTGAAGAAGCCAATGCTGGACATGTTGCGCCGCCAGGCCCGCCATGGCCGGCTGCTCGGCGCGCTCTGCACCGGCGCCTTCGCGCTTGCCGAGGCCGGGCTGCTGGAAGGCTACCGCTGCGCCATCCATTGGGAAAATCTCCCAGCCAGCCGTGAAAAATTTCCAAAAACAGAATTCGTGCCAGACCTTTTCGTGGTCGACCGTGACCGCATCACCTGCACCGGCGGCATCGCCCCGCTTGATATGATGCTGAGCCTGATCCACGCCCGCCTGGGCCGTTCCTTCGCCGAGGAAGTCTCCGCCACGTTCGTTCATGAACGTATGCGCATGAGCGGCGAGCGTCAGCCCCTCGCCGCGCATGACCGCGTCAAGCCCAGCCATCCACTCCTGGCGCAGGCGGTGGCGCTGCTCGAGGCGAATCTGGCCAATGATCTTCCAGCCTCTGAAATTGCCGAACGTCTGAATGTCTCGCCTCGCCAGCTGCAACGTTTCTTTAAGCGCCACATGGGCACCACCCTGGCGCATTTCGCGCAGGAATTGCGGCTCAAGCGCGCCCAGCATCTGTTGCAGCAAACCGATTTGCGCATTACCGAGGTCGCCTCGCTGTGCGGCTTTTCCTCCGCGGCCTATTTTTCCTCTGCTTATGCGCGCTGCTTCGGTTACGCGCCCAGCCGCGAGAGCCATAAAGCCGCCATCACCGGAGCGTGAAGTATCGTGCGTCGTGAATTTTTCGGGAAATGTCGCTTTCAGTAAAGTTACGTATGGCAAAACCATACAGATTGGCCAACAACCGCTATTCGCTAAGAGATAAACATGAAAAACCTCCATCAAGATTCCATTGTTATTGACGGTTTGATCATCGCCAAATGGGGGCGTGACGTTTTTGAGGATATGCGCAAAGGCGGGCTCACGGCCGCCAACTGCACCGTCTCGGTGTGGGAGGGCTTCCAGGCGACGGTTCAGAACATCGCCGAGATGAAGAAAATGATCCGCGATAATGCCGATCTGCTGACCCTGGTGCGCACCACGGCTGACATCACGCGCGCCAAGGCCGAGGGCAAGACCGGCATCATCCTCGGCTTCCAGAACGCCCACGCGATCGAGGATCATCTCGGCCATATCGAGGCTTTTGCCGACATGGGCGTGCGGGTGATTCAGCTTTGCTACAACACGCAAAATCTCGTCGGTACCGGCTGTTATGAACGCGACGGCGGCCTCTCTGATTTTGGCCGCGAGGCGGTGGCCGAGTTGAACAGAACCGGCATCATGATCGATCTTTCGCACGTGGGCGGCAAAACCTCGGAGGAGACAATCCTCGAATCCAAGATGCCGGTCTGCTATTCACACTGCCTGCCTTCGGGGCTGAAGCAGCACCCGCGCAATAAATCCGACGAGCAGCTGCGCTTCATCGCCGATCATGGCGGTTTCGTCGGCGTTACGATGTTCGCGCCCTTCCTCAAGCGCGGAATCGAGGCGACGGTGGATGATTACATCGAGGCGATCGATTACGTCATCAACATTGTCGGTGAGGACACGGTCGGCATCGGCACGGATTTCACCCAGGGCTACGGGCATGATTTCTTCGAGTGGCTGACGCATGACAAAGGCCGTCACCGCCGCCTCACCAATTTCGGAAAAATCGTGAACCCCGAGGGCATCCGTACGATCGGTGAATTCCCCAACCTGACAGAGGCGATGGTCCGCGCGGGCTGGGGCGAGGCGCGCATCCGCAAGGTCATGGGCGGCAACTGGCAGCGCGTCTTCGGGCAGGTCTGGGGCGCGTAAGTTTTTCATTCATCCGGGAGCCGTTCATGAATCCGCTTTTACCAATTGACGTAAACGAAAAAACCGGTGTCTGGACCACCGACGGGTTGCCGATGCTCTATGTGCCGCGGCATTTCTTCACCAACAATCACATCGCGGTGGAAGAAGCTCTGGGCCGCGCGCGCTACAGCGAAATCCTCTACCCCGCCGGCTACCGCTCAGCCTATTTCTGGTGTGAGAAAGAGGGGCAGACGCACGGACTCTCCGGCCTTGCCGTGTTCGAGCATTATCTAAAGCGTCTCTCCCAGCGCGGCTGGGGTTTGTTTGAATTCATCTCCGCCGATGCCGCCTCCGGCCATGCGCAGATCTCGCTGCGCAACTCATCCTTCGTGCTGCAACAGCCGCAGGCGCACGGCCGGCTTTGCTACATGTTCGAAGGCTGGTTCGCCGGCGCGATGGATTTCGTCTCCCAGCAGATCAATCCCGCCTCGCCGGTTAAAACAAAAAGCATAGAGACTCAGTGCGCGTCTGAAGGGCATGAATACTGCATCTTCACTGTTTCACCGGTCGCGCCCTGATACACGGCGGCAACGCGCCCGGCGCGGGCAAATTGTCCTGCCCTGATATTTTCTGAGGATTTTTCATGCGTTACCCAAACCTTCTCTCGCCTTTCGTGTTAAAGAATCTGACCCTGCGCAATCGCATCGTCAGCACGGCGCATGCGGAGGTTTATGCCGAGCCGGGCGGCCTGCCCGGAGATCGCTACATTCGTTATTATGAGGAAAAAGCCAAGGGCGGTCTCGGCCTGGCCATCTGCGGCGGGTCCAGCCCGGTTTCCATTGATAGCCCCCAAGGCTGGTGGAAATCCGTCAACCTCTCTAACGACAAGATCATCGAGCCCCTGGCCCGTCTGGCCGAGGCCATGCACCGGCACGGCGCGAAGATCATGATCCAGGCGACGCATATGGGCCGTCGTTCGGCTTTTCATGGTGAGCATTGGCCGCATCTGATGACCCCTTCGGGCGTGCGCGAGCCGGTGCATCGCGGCAACGCGAAAATCATCGAAATTGAGGAAATCAACCGCATCATCGCAGATTTCGCCGCCGCCGCCCGGCGCGTGAAGGCCGCCGGCATGGATGGAATCGAAATTTCCGCCGCCCATCAGCACCTGATTGATCAGTTCTGGAGCCCGCGCACCAATTTCCGCAACGATGATTTCGGCGGCAGCCTGCAAAACCGCATGCGCTTTGGCCGCGAGGTGCTGAGCGCGGTGCGCGCCGAGGTGGGGCCAGATTTCGTCGTCGGCCTGCGCATGTGCGGCGACGAGTTCCATCACGATGGCCTCGATCATGAAACATTGAAGGAAATCGCGCATGAAATGGCCTCAACCGGGCTGATCGATTTTCTCAGCGTGGTCGGCTCCGGGGCTGATACGCACAACACCCTGGCCAACTGCATGCCGCCAATGGCGCTGCCGCCCGAGCCTTTCGTGCATCTGGCCGCCGGCATCAAGGCGGTGGTGAATATTCCGGTCATGCACGCGCAGAGCATACGTGACGCCGGCCAGGCCGAACGCCTGCTGGAGAGCGGCATGATCGACCTTGTCGGCATGACCCGCGCGCAGATCGCCGACCCGCACATGGCGATGAAAATTCGCGACGGGCGCGAGGATGAAATCAAGCAATGCGTCGGCGCGAATTATTGCATCGACCGGCAATATAACGGGCTGGACGTGCTGTGCGTGCAAAACGCCGCCACCTCGCGTGAGGCCACCATGCCGCACGTCATCGCCAAATCCACCGGGCCCAGGCGTAAGGTCGTGGTGGTGGGCGGCGGCCCCGGCGGGCTGGAGGCGGCGCGCGTCGCGCGGCTGCGCGGGCATGATGTGGTGCTTTTTGAGCGTGAATCCGCCGTCGGCGGGCAGGTCAATCTCGCCGCCAAGGCGCCGCAGCGTGAGCAGATGGCGGGCATCATCCGCTGGTTCGATATGGAAACAACCCGCCTCGGCGTGGAGCGCCGCCTGGGCGTTGAAGCCACTGATGCGATGATCCTGGCTGAAAATCCTGACATCGTGGTCCTGGCCACCGGCGGCGCCAGCCACACGGGTCAGGTCCCTGGCTGGGGCGTTGCCTCGGGTCTTTCCGTCAGCGCGTGGGATATTCTCTCCGGCCGCGTCGCCCCGGCGCAAAACGTGCTGGTCTACGATTCGATGAGCACCCATGCCGGCGCCGGCGTGGCGGATTTCCTGGCCACGCGCGGCAGCCGCGTCGAAATCGCGACACCGGACGTGAAAATCGCCGATGATGTCGGCGGCACCACCTTTCCCATCTTCTACCGCCGCCTTTACGCGCTGGACGTAGTGATGACACCAAACGTCTGGTTAGACGAGGTCTACCGTGAGGACGGCAGGCTGGTCGCCGTGCTGCGTAATGAATATACCGAGGTGCAGGAGGAGCGCGTGGTCGATCAGGTGGTGATCGAGAACGGCATCCTGCCCAACGATCAGCTTTATTGGGCGTTGAAGGACAAATCCCTCAATCACGGCCAGACGGATATGGAAACGCTGTTCGCCGCGCAGCCGCAGCCCTCCTTGTCGCAGCCGCTCGGCGGCGGGCGCTTCCTGCTCTTCCGCGTGGGAGACTGCATCTCCCAGCACAACATCCACGGCGCCATCTATGACGCCCTGCGGCTGTGCAAGGATTTCTGAGCATGCACAGCCTGGAGCATCTGGTCACGCTTCTCTTCTGGCTGGCCGTGGCGGCGCTGGCTTTCGGCACAATGCGGCGCGCGCGGCTGTGGCGGGCGGGGGCTGCGGCGCCGTTCAGCTGGGCGCAGCTCCTCACCGTGCCCCGGCGTTATCTGGTCGATGTGCACCATGTCGTGGCGCGTGACCCCTATATCGCGCGCACGCACATGCTGGTGGCCGGCGGCGCCGTGGCGGCGGTGGCGCTCATGGCCCTCAATTACGGGCTGATGCTCTATTCACCGCTGCTCAACGGCGCGATCGTGCTGGCCGCCGCGGTAATGCTCGGCGGCAGCTATCTGGTCTGGCAGCGCCGCCGCGCCCCGCTGGCGCGCCTCTCGGCCGGTCCCTGGAATCGTCTGCCCTACACGCTGGCGGCTTTCGCGCTCGGCCTGCTGGCTCTGGGCTTGCTGCCCGCCGCCCTGCTTTCGGGTTTTTTCGCCGCCGTCATCATGCTGGCGCTGCTGGCCGGCACGGCCGAGCTGGTGCTGGGCATCGGCACTGGCGGACCGATGAAACACGCCGTGGCGGGCGTGCTGCATCTCGCCTTCCACCCCCGCGCGGAGCGTTTCGCCGCGCGCTCCACCGCGCTGCGCCCGCTGGACCTCGCCGCCCCGGTGCTGGGTGTTGAAAAACCAACGGATTTCCGCTGGAACCAGCTTCTGGGCTTTGATGCCTGCGTGCAATGCGGCAAATGCGAGGCCGCCTGCCCGGCCTTTGCCGCCGGCCAGCCCTTGAACCCGAAAAAATTCATTCAGGACATGGTGCTGGGCCTCGCCAGCGGCAGCGACGCGCAATTCACCGGCAGCCCCTATCCCGGCATCACCCTGGGCGGCCATGCCGGCGCGCCGGAGCAGCCCATTCTCCCCGCCCTGCTCGCGCCGGAAACCCTCTGGTCCTGCACCACCTGCCGCGCCTGCGTGGAGGAGTGCCCGATGCAGATCGAGCATGTCGACGCCATCATCGACCTGCGCAGGTTCCAAACCCTGGAGCGCGGCGCACTGCCCGGCAAAGCGCCGGAAATGCTGGGCAACCTGCGCGAAACCGCGACACAAGGCGGGTATGACAATGCCGCCCGCTACCACTGGGCGGTGGATCTCAACCTGCGCCAGATCAAGCCCGGTGAATCGGTTGATGTTCTGCTGGTCGCGGGTGAGGGCGCGTTTGACATGCGCTACCAGCGCAGCCTGCGCGCCCTGGTCAAACTCCTGCAAGCCGCCGGGGTGGATTTCGCGATCCTCGGCGCGCTGGAAACCGACACCGGCGACACCGCGCGCCGCCTGGGCGATGAAGCAACCTTCCAGGCGCAGGCCACGCGGCTCATCGCCACCCTGTCCAGCGTCAAGTTCGGGCGCATTCTCACGGCTGACCCGCACGTGTTCCACAGCCTCAGGAACGAATACCCAGCCCTGGGCGGGCGCTACACCGTGCTGCATCACACGGTCTTCCTGGCCGGGCTGGTCAGCGCCGGGCAGCTGAAACTCGGCGCCACCGGCGAGACGCGCCCCATCACCTATCACGATCCCTGCTATCTCGGCCGCTACAATGGCGAGACCGAGGCGCCCCGCGCCCTGCTGCGCCAGATCGGCGTGAATCTCACCGAAATGGAGCGCTCCGGCCTGCGCGGCCGTTGCTGCGGCGGCGGCGGCGGCGCGCCGTTGACCGACATCCCCGGCGCCCAGCGCATCCCCGATATCCGCATCGCCGACGCGCGGGCTACCGGCGCTTCCCTGGTCGCGGTTGCCTGCCCCGGCTGCACCGCCATGCTGGAAGGCGTCGTCGGCCCCAGGCCCGAGGTTATCGATGTGGCGGAGCTGCTCGCCGCCGCGCTGGAGGTCCAGCCATGAACCAGGAACGCAAACGTCTCGACCCCCGCCGTCCCTTCGTGCTGAATCCAGCCGGCCTGCGGCGGATCACCCTTGGCGCCACCGGCGGGTTTGACGCCTCGCTGCTCACCGCCCCGGCGCACGCGCCAGCGGTGAAGCCGCCGCGCCTGCAGGGCGATCCCGCCGGGTATCTGCTGGTTGCCGCGCACAGCCTGCGCGGCGTGCTCGATGCGCACGCCCACCAGGCCATTGCCGCCGCCGCATTGCTGGCAAGCCCACAGCAGGCCGTCATCGTGCTCGTCTTCGGCGGTCTCGATGAAGATCTGCGCGCCCATGGCGCCGATCTGGTGGCCGTGCTTCCCGCCGCCGGCGAGCAGGATTTCGCGCCGGAGCAGGAGCTCGCCTGGCTGTGCGAATTCGTCACGCGCTACGCCCCCGCGCATGTGTTCATGCCTGATAACGAAATCGGCGATGGCGATCTCGGCCGCCGCCTCGCCGTTCACCTGGAGGCGGAAATCGCCACCCATGTGGTGGAGCTCAAGCCGGGCGCGGTGGCCATGTACTGGCAGGGCGGCGCCCAGCTGGCGCGCGGCGCCATGCCCCCGGTGGTGCTGCTCGCCCCTGATGTGGTGGAAACCAGCCTGCCGTTCCGTGGCGCGGGTGAAACGCTGGCCCCTCCCGCCATCCAGGTGCCGCCGGGCCGCTATCAAAATCGCGGCCTGCGCGAAATCGCCGCCTCCGCCCTGGCGCTGGAGGAGGCGGATTTCATCGTCGCCGCCGGCAACGGCGTGGCCGATATTCCAACCCTGGAGGCCGTGGCCGCCGCCTTCGGCGCCGCCGTGGGCGCCAGCCGCGTGGCGGTGGACGAAGGCAAATTCCCCCGCGACAAGCAGATCGGCGCCACCGGCAAAACCGTGAGCGCCAGCACCTACCTTGCCGTCGGCATCTCCGGCGCGGTGCAGCATCTGCAAGGCATCAAGGCCTGCCGCCACGTCATCGCCATCAATTCTGACGCCAGCGCGCCCATCACCAAGCGCGCGGATCTGAGCATCGTCGGCGATGCCCAGGAGGTGATGACAGCGCTGCTTGCCGAGCTTGCCCGGCGCAACTGGGCCGATACCGCGCGGGAGAGCGTATAATGTCCCCTCAACTCAAAATCGCCGCCCTGGTTTCCGTGGGGCGCAACCCCGCCAGCGGCGCGCCGCGCGCCGCGCGTAACGATGTGCTGGCGCTTGACGCCGCGCTTGCCCTCGCGCCTCAGGTCAGCGTGCTGCATGCGGGTGATGCCGCCCCCGCATTGCATGACTATCTGGCCTACGGCGCCGCCAGTGTGGAGGTGCTGCCCCTGCCGCCGGAGGCTGATGCGCTGGCGCCGCTGGCCGCGCGCGTCGCCGGGTACGATCTCATTTTGTGCGGCCAGCGTGCCGAGGCCGGGCAGGGCAGCGGCACGCTGCCCTACCGGCTGGCAAAAGCCCTCAACCTGCCGGTGGTGAGCGCGGCGCTGGAGCTCACAGTGCTGGGCGATGCGGTGGAGATCGTGCAGTTTCTGCCCAAGGGGCAGCGGCGTGTCGTGCGGGTCAGCCTGCCGGCCGTCATCGCCCTGCATCCCTTGGCCCCGCGCGCGCCGCGCTATGTGTATGCAAGCCTGCGCGCCGGGTGCGTGCGGAGCGCGCCGGCCCCGCTCGCGCCGCCATCTCCGCCCAGCCCCTGGCGGAGCGAACCCGCGGTGAAGAAACCCCAGAAGCTCAAGGCGCCTGAAACCCGGCAAGGCCACGCGCGGATGCTGGGCGCGATCGCCACCGAGAGCAAAGGCGGCGCGCTCGTGCGCGAGGGCGCCGCGGCTGAAAAAGCCCGCGCGATCCTGGACTATCTGCGCGCCAACCGGCTGATCGGCTTCTAAATGGCGGTCACCAATTTCATGCTCGCGGCTGAATCCCGGCAAAATACGTGTGGATCGCTGCCATGAACCAGACCAGCCCCATCAGAGAGTCGCGGCTCCTGCGCCGCATGTTCATCAGAGACCTGGTGCTCAGCGCCTCGATCGGCGTCTACGCGCATGAGCATGAGGCCCTCCAGCGCATCCGCATCAATCTTGATCTCGCGGTGGCTGACGATACCGGCGCGCACCGCTCGCATTGCGTGGTCGGGCCGGACGATCTGGCCCGCGTGGTCGATTACGAAACAATCGTGGTGCGCGCGCGTGAAATTGTGAAATCAGGGCATGTTCAGCTGGTTGAAACGCTTGCCGAGCGTTTGGCGCAAACATGTCTGGATGATGCCCGGGTGTTGAACGTCCGGGTACGTGTGGAGAAGCTCGATATATTCGCTGATGCGGCATCAGCGGGTGTTGAGATCGAGCGGTGGAATATCTGATGTGCCTGCCTGATAATTTTCATCAGGAATAAAAACGGAAGACTGAACTCAATCAAAAAACTGAGTTTAACAGGTAAGTTGAGACTTTAACGTTTATTGGAGAATAAAAAATGAATATTCGGCAAAAAATTCTTTGCCTCACTGTTTCGGCCTTGGCCATCGCCGTTTGCGCGCCCACGGCGAAGGCGATGAGCGGCCCGACCGCCATCCAGATTGACGGTGGACCTCTGGGGCCGCTGGAATTGTCCGGCGCGGCTGATGGCATGGCCTATTTCTTTTCCGGAACCCAGCGCTACGCTGACACTGCCGGCATCGGCGCGCCCGCGACCAACAATGCGGGGCCGAAATCAAACGGCATGCAATTCCTGAACGGCGTCATCGAGCTGCAAAAAAATACTGGCGTGCTCCAGGCCACCGTCGAGGTGGGCTCGGAGAATTACATGTATCTGGGCCTGGGCCAGACCCCATCCTCGATTCAGAGCTTCTCCACCGGCCCGCTGTACGGCGCTTATGTCACCCTGGCGCCAACCGGCTCTCCCGTCACCATCTCGGTTGGCCAGGTCACCGGGCTGGAGGGATATGAAGCAGGCCAGGAATTCAACAACGCGAATATCTTCCTCTCGCAGGTCGCCTATGTCGAAAGCGGGCAAGGCCGCGGCGTGATCGCGAATTACGCCTCCGGCCCGGTGAGCGCCTCCGTGTTCTTCGGCGACGGCTACGATACCGGCGTGTTCAACTCCCTGCAGGCAGTGGCTGGCTACACCTTCAACAGCAACAACAGCCTGAGTGTTTATTACGGCGGCAATCTCGGCAGAACCGGCAAATTCGCCAACACCTACGGCAACGGCTCGCTGGCGTATAACAGCAGCTATGTCGGCGCGGCGCCCGAGTTTGAAAACTCGCAGATGTTCGGCGCTTTCTACAGCTACACAGTGGGCCATCTGAATCTGGTGCCCGAGTTGCAGTATGAATATGCCAAGGCCGATGCCACGCTGGGCATCCAGAAGGGCATGTCCAACATTGTCGGCGCGGTCTTCGCTGATTACAGCTTCGGCACCTCGCCCTATTCGCTCGGCGCCTGGGTGGAATATTTCAACCAGCATGAAGGCGTGGCCGATGCCACGAACGGCACCTTCTGGTTCTATGGTCCGAATGCGGATGGCGAGGGGATCTCCGTCACCCCCACCTGGCAGAATAAAGACCTGTTCCTGCGCGCCGACGTTGGCGCGTTGCTGCTCAACCGCACCTCGGCTTACGGCCTTTCCAAATATGGTTACGGCAATCAGCACAACGATTCCTTCCAGCTGAGCGGTCTGCTGGAAGCCGGCCTGACGTTCTAAAACCGGATGACGTGAGATGGAATCGCCGCGCGCTCACATCTCACGTCTCCATCCGCCTCTGAATGATACCGCCAAAAGGTGGTTCAAACGTCAGCTCCCTCCCGGCTGCCGGCAATTCCCGCCGGCAGCCGGCCTTCCTCGCGCATAATGAGAAATCGCCATCCATTTAAACCGTGAAGCAGGAGCAAGGCGGGTGCGGGTTTCCCTGGTCATCGACTGGCTGCAAAAACTCGAAGGGCGTATGCCAAGCATCCGCGCCGCCCTGGGCATGACCCTGGTTTCCGTCCTGCTATGGGGCTTTTCGCCCATTGCCACGCGCTACATGGTCGGCATTGGCGATGGCGGGCTCGCACCGGTCGCCTTCATGGGGCTGTGTTATGGCGCCGCCGCGGTTTTGCTGTCCCCCGCCTTGCTGCTTACCCGTGGCTGGACCAGCCGGGATTGGTTCACCGGCGCGCTTTCCGGCGTCATCGGCATCACCGGCTATAATTTCCCGGCGGCGATCGGCCAGCAAACAGTCTCAGCCGGGCTCACCGGGCTGCTGGACGCAAGCGAGCCATTACTGATCCTGGTTTTCGCCTCCATCGCGCTGCGCAAGGCGCCATCCCCGCTAACAATTTTTTCAGTCATCATCGGCCTGTTCGGCGTCATGCTGCTGGCGCACGGCACGGGTCCGGCCTTTGGCACGCCGCGCGGCATCATCCTGGTGCTAACCGGCGCCGCTCTGTGGTCGCTATATTGCGTGCTGGTAACCCCCCTCATCAGCCGCCGCGGCGCATTGCCCACAACCGCCGTCACGCTGTTCTTTGGCGCGTTGCCGATGGTGCTCTTCGGCGCGCCAAAAATCCCCGGCCTGGTCATGAGCATGAGCCTGGTGCAATGGCTGGTCAGCTTCGCCATCATCTGCGGCAACGCCGTGGTGGCGATGCTTTTCTGGAACGCGGGCAGCGCCGTTCTGGGCGCGCAGCGCGCCGGCTGGTTTCTCTATCTTCTGCCCCTGGTCAGCCTGCTTGGCGGCGCGGCGCTGCTGGGCGAACCGCTGAGCTGGATCGAATTGCTCGGCGGCGCGACGGTGCTTTTCTCGGTGTTCCTGGCGCATCTCTAGATGTTTGATCCCGGACTCTAATGGCGCATTATTTTCCAATGAATGGAAGGAGGCACTATGGTCCAAATTCTCCATGGGCGCGCCACCATAGCCGCGCCTATCACCAATTGGGGCAAAAACCCGGCTAAGCCCGGCATACTCAACCGGCAAGGATATTTTCAAAAGTTTTTTGGGGTCTGGCCCTTTTTTGCAAAAAAGGGCCAGAATCTTGGGGCGCTTTTTATAAAAAGCGCCCCAAACCCCGCAAAAATTTTTTGTACAAGAGAAAACGTTTAAAACAATCTCTAAGCCCGCCCTCAAACCTTCCCATGGCAGTACTTAAACTTCTTCCCCGACCCGCACGGGCAGGGCGCGTTGCGCGGTGTCGCGCCCCAGGTTTCCGGCCTGGCAGGGTCCACCTCGTCCTCGCGGTAGGGCCGCTGGGCCTGCACCACCGGTTCGGCCAGCGCCAGCTCGCCGCTCATGCCGCCGGGCAGCGGGTGGTTTTCCATCGTCACCGGCGGCGGCGGCGGCGGCGGCGCCTCGGCTATGCTCACATGCGCAATCAGCCGGGTCACGCGCTCCTTCAGCTCATCCAGCATGGCGTTGAAGAGCTGGAACGCCTCGCGTTTATATTCGTTCAGCGGGTCGCGCTGCCCGTAGGAGCGCAGGCCAATGCCCTGGCGCAGATAATCCAGCGCCAGCAGATGCTCCTTCCACACATGGTCCAGCGTCTGCAGCAGGATTGATTTTTCGATATAGTTGGTCAGTTCCGCGCCAAAGCGCTGCGCCTTGGCCTCCGCCGCCGCCTGCGCCGCCTCGGTTATGCGCTCGCGCAGATGGTTCTCATCAATTCCCTCTTCCGCCGCCCATTCCACCACCGGCAGCTCAAGCCCCAGCACGCGCAGTATATCCGCCGCCAGTTCAGCGCTTTGCCACTGCTCGGCAAAGGCGCGCTCGGGAATGCGCAGCGCCACCAGCGTCGCGATCACATCCTCGCGCATCTCCGCCACCACGCCGCCAACCGCCTCCGCGCCCATGAACTCGCGGCGCTGGGCATAAACCTCCTTGCGCTGGTCGTTCATCACGTCATCATATTTCAGCACGTTCTTGCGCATGTCGAAGTTGCGCGTCTCAACCTTTTTCTGCGCCTTCTCCAGCGCCTTGTTGATCCACGGATGCACAATCGCCTCGCCATCGCGCAGGCCGAGCTTCTGCAGCATCCCGCCCATCCGGTCAGAGCCGAAGATGCGCATCAGATCGTCCTCCAGCGAGAGGAAGAAGCGCGAGCCGCCAGGGTCGCCCTGGCGGCCGGAGCGCCCGCGCAGCTGGTTGTCGATACGCCGGCTCTCATGGCGCTCGGTGCCGATCACGAACAACCCTCCCGCCGCCTTCACCTTGGCGTGGTTGCTCTCAATTTCCGCGCGTATCACCTCCGCCGGCGTGCCCGGCTCCAGCGCCACGCGCATCTCATAATTGCCGCCGAGCTTAATGTCCGTGCCCCGCCCGGCCATGTTGGTGGCGATGGTGATAGCCCCCGGCGCCCCGGCCTGCGCCACGATCTTGGCCTCCTGCTCGTGGAAGCGCGCGTTCAGCACGCTGTGCCTTATCTTCTTCTTGTCCAGCAGCGCGGAAATAATCTCTGATTTCTCAATGCTGGTGGTGCCCACCAGCACCGGCTGGCCGCGCTCCCGGCATTCCGAGATCAGCGTCGCCACCGCCTCGTATTTTTCCGCCGCCGTGCGGTATATCTCATCGTCATGGTCAATCCGGCTCACCGGCACGTTGGTCGGAATCTCCACGACCTGTAATTTGTATATCTGCTCGAACTCATCGGCCTCGGTCATCGCCGTGCCGGTCATCCCGGCCAGCTTGGGGTACAGGCGGAAGTAGTTCTGGAAGGTGATGGAGGCGAGCGTCTGGTTCTCGCGCTCCACGACAACCTTCTCCTTCGCCTCCAGCGCCTGGTGCAGCCCGTCGGAATAGCGCCGGCCCTCCAGCATGCGGCCGGTGAACTCGTCGATGATCATCACCTTGCCGTCGCGCACGATGTAATCCACATCGCGGGTGAACAGCACGCGCGCGCGCAGGCTCTGCTGCACATGGTGCACCAGCGAAATGTTGAAGATATCGTAAAGGTTGCCCTCGCTCAGCAGCCCCGCCTCGCGCAGCATGTCCTCCACAACCTCCGAGCCATGGTCGGTCATCACCACGGTGCGGGCCTTCTCGTCCTTTTCGTAAAAGGCGTGGGTGCCATCCTCCCGGCGCCCGCGCTGCAAAAACGCCTGCACCACCTCGTCCACCTTGCTGTAAAGCTCGGTCGGCTCGTCGGATGGCCCGGAGATGATAAGCGGCGTGCGCGCCTCGTCGACCAGGATGGAGTCCACCTCGTCGACGATGGCGAAGTTGAACGGCCGCTGGGTCATCTCCGCCAGCTGGTATTTCATGTTGTCGCGCAGATAGTCGAAGCCGAACTCGTTATTGGTGCCGTAGGTGATATCGGCGGCATAGGCCTCGCGGCGCTGGGCGTCGTCCAGCCCGGGGATGATGATCCCGGTCGTCATGCCGAGGAACGCATAAAGCTGGCCCATCCATTCGGCGTCGCGCTTGGCCAGATAGTCGTTCACGGTGACAACATGCACCCCCAGCCCCGGCAGGGCGTTGAGATACACGGCCAGCGTCGCCACCAGGGTCTTCCCCTCGCCGGTCTTCATCTCCGAGATCTTGCCGGCATGCAGAACCATGCCGCCGATCATCTGCACGTCAAAATGGCGCAGCCCCAGCACGCGCTTGGCCGCCTCGCGCACCACGGCGAAGGCTTCCTCCAGCAGCTCGTCCAGGCTCTCGCCCTTTTCCAGCCGTTCGCGGAATTCCGCCGTCTTCGCGCGCAGCGCCGCATCGCTCAGCGCGCCCAGCGCCGGCTCAAACGCGGCGATCGCGGCGATGCGCCGCCGGTATCCCTTCAAGGCGCGGTCGTTACTGGTGCCAAAGACGGCGCGGGCGATACTGGCAAACATTTCAGGGCGGATTCCGCATGTCTAAAGAGGGTTCTGCGCCGTTCACATAGTCGCGGGGGGGTGCAGGGTCAATTCGGCGCTGGTTTTTTGCGCGCCGGCTGGGCTTTCCCCACCCCCGTCTTGCCGGATTTGGGCAGTTGGCTCATAGGTGCGCAAAACTGGAAGGTATTTTGCCCTATGCGTTTCCCACTCAAGCTTTCGGCCCTGGCCTTGATGACGAGCCTCGCCGCGCCCGCCGCTTTCGCCCAGTCCACCGCCGCCGCCCAGCCGGCTGACCCGGTGGTTGCCTCCGTCAACGGGATCAAAATCCATTTCAGCGATATTCAGGCCGACGCGCAGGATATTCCGGCGCAGATGCAGCAGCTGCCGCCCAACCAGCTTTTCCCGATCCTGGTGAGCCAGGAGATTGACCGCAAGGCCCTGCTCATCGCCGCCCAGAAGGAAGATTTGGAGAAGAACCCGGCCGTCGCCGCGGCCATGCAGGCCGCCGCCAACATCAAGCTGGAAAACGCCTATGTGCAGCAGCACATCGCCGCTTCCGTGTCGCCCGCCGCCGTGCAGGCCGCTTATAACAAGGACTATGCCGGCAAGCCC
Organism: Pseudomonadota bacterium; assembly: GCA_021808985.1. Taxonomy (GTDB): domain Bacteria; phylum Pseudomonadota; class Alphaproteobacteria; order Acetobacterales; family Acetobacteraceae; genus Acidocella. Next base: position 5,738 of record JAKBAQ010000019.1, on the reverse strand, counting down.
GGCCCCGAGCAGGTGGACGCCCGCCACATCCTGGTGAAGACCCAGGCCGAGGCGCAGGCGATCATCGACCAGCTGAACAAGGGCGCCAACTTCGCCGCCCTCGCCAAGAAGGACAGCATCGACCCCGGCGCCGCCAATGGCGGCGAGCTTGGCTGGTTCAGCCAGGATGAGATGGTCCCCGCCTTCGCCGATGCCGCCTTCGCCCTCCAGCCCGGCCAGTACACCAAAACCCCGGTGCAAACCCAGTTCGGTTGGCATGTCATCCTCTGCGAGGGCAAGCGCCCCGGCCCCACGCCAACACTGGCTGACGTGCAGGACCAGATCCGCCAGACCCTGGCTGACAACGCCATCAAGGCCACGCTGGCCGATGTGCGCAGCAAGGTGAAGGTCGAAGTCTATAACGCGGACGGCACCGCCGCTCCGCAGGCCGCCCCGGCGCAGTAATGGCCGGGCCGATCCCCACCTCGCCGCTGGCGCGGCCCCTGCCGGAACTGCCCCCCCTGGCAGGGGTGCGGCTGGCCACCGGCGAGGCGGGAATCCGCTACAAGGGCCGTACTGACGTACTGCTCGCCGCATTCGCCGAAGGCACCGCCGTGGCCGGGGTTTTCACCAAAAACCTCTGCCCCGGCGCGCCGGTCACCCATTGCCGCGAGGCGCTCAAGGGCGGCCTCGCCCGTGGCCTTGTCGTCAATGCCGGTAACGCCAATGTGTTCAACGGCCTGCTCGGCGTGCGCGCGGTGGAGGCCACCGCCACCGCCGCCGCCGCCACGCTCGGCGCCGCGCCCGAGCAGATCTTCCTGGCCTCCACCGGGGTCATCGGCGAGCCGCTGCCGGCGCATAAAATCGTCGCGGTGCTGGACACGCTGAAAGCCAACCTGGCCGAAGACCGTTTCGCCGAGGCGGCCCGCGCGATCATGACCACCGACACCTTCCCCAAGGCCGCCACCCGCACCGCGCGGCTTGGCGGGGTGGAGGTGCGCCTCACCGGCATCGCCAAGGGCAGCGGCATGATCGCGCCTGACATGGCGACCATGCTCTCCTTCATCTTCACCGATGCCGCGGTCCCCGCACCCGCCCTGCAGGCCATGCTGAGCAAGGGCGTGGACGCCACCTTCAACTGCATCACCATCGACTCTGATACCTCGACCTCTGACACGGTGCTCCTCTTCGCCACCGGCCAGGCCGGCAACGCCCCCACCGAAGACCCCGGCGAGCTGGCTGATTTCCGCCGCGCCCTGCATGAGGTGTTGCACGAGCTCGCCATCCTGGTCGTGCGCGACGGCGAGGGCGCGCGCAAGCTGGTGCAGATCACGGTGGACGGCGCCGTCTCCAACGCCTCGGCCCGCAAGATCGCCATGGCCATCGCCAACTCGCCGCTGGTGAAAACCGCGATCGCCGGGGAAGACGCCAACTGGGGCCGCATCGTCATGGCCGTCGGCAAGGCGGGCGAACCGGCTGACCGTGACAAGCTCGGCGTCGCCGTCGGCGGCACCTGGATGGCGCAGGCCGGCGGCATCGTCCCCGGCTATGATGAAACCCCCGTGGTCGCGCACATGAAGGGCGATGAGATCAATATCGAGGTCGATATCGGCCTCGGCCAGGGCCGCGCCACGGTGTGGACCTGCGATCTCACCCACGGCTATATCGACATCAACGGCTCCTACCGGAGCTAATCCCCGGAGCCGCCAGCCTCCAGCAGCTCGCGGGCCTGGGTGGCCAGCTCATCGGCGCGCTCGTTCATCGGGTTGCCGGCATGGCCCTTCACCCAGCGCCAGTCGATCTCATGCGGCTTGGCGGCCTCCAGGATCCGCTTCCACAGATCCATGTTCTTCACCGGATCTCCCCCCGCGGTGCGCCAGTTCTTGCGCACCCAGCCAGTATGCCAGCGGGTGATGCCGTCCTTCAGATACTGGCTGTCAGTATGCAGGATGACACGGCAAGGCCGGGTGAGGGCGCCAAGCGCCTCGGCGGCGGCGGTCAGCTCCATGCGGTTGTTGGTGGTCGCCGCCTCGGCGCCAGCCAGCTCCTTCACCGTGCCCTTGAACTTGAGAATCGCGGCCCAGCCGCCGGGGCCGGGGTTGGGGCGGCAGCCGCCATCGGTCCAGATCTCGACGGCGTTTTCAGCTGTGTCAGAGGCCATAGGCGGCAGGCCCCTGGGCGGCGTTGTGGAAGCGCAGGCGGCGGTAATAGTCCAGCGGGTCCTTGGGGGTGACCATGGCGCCCGCCGGGGTGTTCAGCCAGTCATACAGCCGGGTGAGCAGGAAGCGCATGGCCGCCCCCTGCGCGAGCACGGGCATGGCGGCGGTCTCGGCCTCGCTGAGCGCGCGATGGGCCATGTAGCCGCGCAGCAGCGCGCGCGATTTGGTGATGTTGAAGCTGAAATCCTTCTCGAAGCACCAGGCGTTCAGGCAGATGGCGATGTCATAGGCGTAAATGTCGGTGCAGGCGAAGTAGAAATCGATCAGCCCGGAAATCTCGCCGTCAAGGAAAAATACGTTATCGGGGAATAAATCGGCGTGGATATGCCCGCGGGGCAGGCCGCGCGGCCAGTTGGCGACGATACCGTGCAGCATCGCGTCCAGCTCCCGGCCAAGCCCGGCTTGCACGCTGTCTGCCTGGGGGGCGGATTTTTGCAACAAACCGTTCCAGGCATCAGGCCCCAGGGCGTTGGCGCGCTGCGGCGCAAACCCCTCGCCCGCCAGGTGCAGCCTGGCCAGCGCCGCGCCCAGCGGTTCGCAATGCTCCACCAGCACCCGGCGCGGCCACACGCCGGGCAGAAAGGTGGTGATCGCGGCGATCTTGCCGGCCAGCGGGTTGAGGTTTTTGCCATCGCGCGCGCGCACCGGCAGCGGGCAGGGCAGGCCCTGCGCGGCCAGATGCTCCATCAGGCCCAGGAACCAGGGCAGATCCGCCGGATCGACCCGTTTTTCGTACAAGGTGAGAATGAAATCCCCCTGCGTGGTCTTCAGCGCGTAATTGCTATTCTCCACCCCCTCGGCGATGCCGCGGAAGGCGACCATCGAGCCGATGCCGTACTGCGTGAGGAATTCGGCCAGGGCCTCGTCCGTAACTTCTGTATAAACCGCCATGGCGTGTAGATGACCTTTAGAAAAAAATCTGGCAAGGGAGGCGGCATGAAGAAACAGTTCACCACCCCTCTGCTTTCGCTCCTCGCCCTGGCCGCGCTCGCCGGCTGCGCCTCCACCCCGGCATCCTCCACGCCGGCCGCGCCGGCGGCGCCCGCGCCGCTCGCGCAGCAATACTGCCCGCAGGTGGCCGTGCTCGCCCAGGCGCAGAACCTAACCACCTTCCTGCCCGGTCGCTCCGATATCGGCGCGCAGATCACCACGGCGCGGGTTACCGGCGTTGCCGGCTCGTGCCTGCTGAAGGTGAAGAAGAACCTGCTGGACGTGAAGTTCCAGGCCGGCTTCAGCGCCAGCAACGGCCCCGCCAATCAGGGCGCGCCCATCACCCTGCCATATTTCATCGCCATCACCCAGGGTGAGAACATCATTCAGGAGAATCACTACACCATCCTGCTGAAGTTCGACGGCAACGCCAGCGCCGCGCAGGCCACCAGCAAGCCCTTCACGGTCGAGCTGCCGAACACGCCCGACAGCGCGCAGACTCAGATTCTGGTGGGTTTTGACATGACACCAGGCGAGCTCAGCTACGCCGCCGCTCATCCCGCCATTGGGCCATAGGCAGCCGCGGCCGGGGGAATGCCCCCGGCTTGGTGTTTAATACATCGAGGAGAGCACGGTGCGCAGGCGCTTGATCTCCTCAAGCGCCCGCCCGGTGCCCAGGGCGACGCATTGCAGCGGGTTCTCCGCCACCATCACCGGCAGGCCGGTTGAGACGCGCAGCACCTCATCCAGCCGGTGCAGCAGCGCCCCGCCGCCGGTGAGCATGATGCCCTTGTCGACGATGTCGGCGGCCAGCTCGGGCGGGGTGTTCTCCAGCGCCACCTTCACGGCCTCGACGATCTGGCCCACCGGCTCGGCCAGGCTCTCGGCGATCTGGCGCTGCGTGACGGTGACCTCGCGCGGCACGCCGTTGATGAGGTCACGCCCCTTGACGAAGCGTGAGGGCCCGTCATCGGCGCTGTCCATCCAGGCGGCGCCGATATCCATCTTGATCCGCTCGGCCGAGCTTTCGCCGATCAGCAGGTTAAAGGTGCGGCGGATATAGGAGATGATGGCCTCGTCCATCTTGTCGCCGCCGACGCGCACGGAGCGGGCATAGACGATGCCGCCCAGCGAGATGACCGCGACCTCGGTGGTGCCGCCGCCGATATCGACGACCATGGAGCCGGACGGCTCGGTGACGGGCAGGTTGGCGCCGATGGCGGCGGCCATTGGCTCCTCGATGAGGAAAACCTTGCGCGCCCCGGCTGATTCAGCGGCTTCCTGGATGGCGCGGCGCTCCACCGCCGTGGAGCCGGAGGGGACGCAGATGATGATGATGGGCGAGGAGAAGCCCCGGCGGTTATGCACCTTGCGGATGAAGTGCTTGATCATCTCCTCCGCGACCTCGAAATCAGCGATCACGCCGTCGCGCAGCGGGCGGATGGCGGAGATGTTGCCCGGCGTGCGGCCCAGCATGTGCTTGGCTTCCTCGCCTACCGCCAGCACATGCTTGCGGCCCTTGGCGTCGGCGATGGCGACCACGGAGGGTTCCGCGAGCACGATGCCGCGCCCCTTCACGTAAACCAGCGTGTTCGCCGTGCCGAGGTCGATTGCCATATCAGCCGACATGAGGCCGAGTAGTTTAGAGAACATCGAAAACCTTTCCTGTGCTGATTTGCGGGCCGGACATCCCGGCGGCAAAGCAGAATTTCGAGGCAGGGATTACAGCCAGGGGTGCCGGGCGGCAAGGCCCGTGGCGGGTGCGGCCAATTCTTGCGGGACTTTAATTGCCCGGCCAGCCATGCGCTGTGGCGCTGCCCGCGCCGGGGGCCATATAAAGCCTGTTCAACTGCGAAAGGTTTTGATGATGAATGTACCGCCGCGCGCTCTTCCCGCCTTGCTGCTGGCCAGCCTCGCCTTGGCCGGGTGCGGATACAGCCCCGGCTCGCGCGCGCTCTCGGGCGGCGCCATCGGCGCGGGCACGGGGGCGATTCTGGGCGCGGTCACGGGCATCGGCCCGGGGGCGGGGGCTGCCATCGGCGGCGGCGTCGGGGCGGTCGCGGGGGCGGCCATCAGCCCCAACACGCTCAACCTCGGCAAGCCGCTGGTGGGCAACTGAGCGGATTATATGGTAATGGATGACAACAAGGGAGATTTGCCATGCTGCGGAAATTGACGGTTGGGATGATGCTGGCCAGCTCGTTGGCGGTGCTGGCCGGCTGCGGTGACACGACGGGCCAGCGCGCGCTCTCCGGCGGGGCGATCGGTGCCGGTGGCGGCGCGATTCTGGGTGCGGTGACCGGCATGGGCGCCGGCACGGGCGCGCTCATCGGCGGCGCCGCGGGTGCCGTGACGGGAGCCGCCACCAATAAGAACCAGATCAACCTGGGGAATTAGCCTGTGAGAGTGGCGGGCTGACGAAAAAGCCGGGGAACATGCCCCGGCTTTTTGGCTTTTGGTTAAGAGACCGTTTTCTCTTATAACAAACTGAAATTTTTAAAAATTTTTGCGGGGTTTGGGGAGCTTTTTATAAAAAGCTCCCCAAGATTCTGGCCCTTTTTTGCAAAAAAGGGCCAGACCCCAAAAAACTTTTGAACATTATCCTTAATG
>JAKBAQ010000018.1 GCA_021808985.1 Pseudomonadota bacterium | reverse complement strand
ACCCACGGCCCGCACACCGCGCACACCACCAACCCCGTGCCCGTTTTGTGCGCTGGCGCGCCCGCCGGCGCCAAACTGCATGACGGCATCCTGGCTGACATCGCCCCCACGCTCCTGGCCCTGCTCGGGATCGAACAGCCGGCGCTGATGACCGGTAAATCGCTGATCAATTGAGCCGCCTCACCGCTCTCTGTTTGCTTGCCTTACTCTGCCCCGCCCTCGCACTGGCGGGGCAGACCAGCCCTAACGGCCAGATATTAAGCGCGCGCGCCGCCCTGAACGCCAAACGCGCCGCCGAGCAGGACGCGCGCAGGCAAGAACAGGCGGATGTTGCCAAGGCCGCCTTGCTCGCCCGGCAGCAGGTGGCCACCGCCGCGGCACTCCGGCAGCTGGAAAGCCAGACCAGCCAGGACACACAACAGCTCGCAACCCTCGAATCCGCGCAAGCCGCCACCGCCCAGCGTCTCGTTACCGCGCAGAACGCCCTGGCAAAGCTGCTCCCCGCCATGCAGCGCCTCGCATCCCAGCCGGCCGCCACCATGCTCGCTGTGCCGCAATCTCCGCAGGATGCCGTGCGCGGCATCGCCCTCATGCAGGGTATCGCCGCCGCCATTGCCCTGCAGGCGGAGGATGTAAAAACCCAAACCGCCAAACTGGCCGGCTTGTTGTCTCAGGTTCAGTCCTCCCAGGCACGGTTGAACGCCGCCGTGCATGTTCAGCAGCAAGCCGAAGCCTCTCTCAGCGTCCAGATCGACGCCGCCAAAACGGCTGAAATGGCCGATGCCGATACCGCGGCGCGGGCAACCGAGGCGCGGCTTGCCGCGCAGCGCAGGCTGAGCAGCATAACCGCCGCGGTCGCCAGCCTGATGGCGAAAAGCGCGGCACCTCAAAACCTCCCCGCCGGTGCGGGCGGCGCGCCGGTCGCGGGGCATATTGAGCAGGCTTTTGGCGCCCCCACCCCGGCCGGCCCCGCCATCGGCATCAGATATGACGCCGCCCCCGGCGCGCGCGTTGTCACACCCTGCGCCGGCACCGTTTTGTTCGCCGGGCCTTTCCCCGCCTATGGCCTCATGGTCATCGCCAATTGCGGCGGCGGCAACAGTGTCATCCTGGCGGGCATGAACCATCTGGATGTCTCCGTCGGCCAGCGCCTCACGCACGGCCAGCCGGTCGGCACCATGCTCGGCTACGACCCGGCCGACCCCACGCATCAGCCGATTCTATACGTAGAGTTAAGGCGCAACGGCACACCCGTGAACCCGGCCGCCTGGCTTGCGGGGAATGGGTCTGGATAATCACCCGAGTATGCTATCTAATGTCCCGACGGAGTATTCTGGTTTCGTTTTAAGGAAGATATCGTATGCGGTTGCGTAGCGGGTTAATGCTGAGCGGAATTTTCATGGCCGGCCTCGCCATTGGGACAGTGGCGCAGCCATTGCACCACGCCATGGGCCAAAGCACCTCCGAAGACAGCACCTATCAGCAACTCTCCCTGTTCGGAGACATTCTGACACAGGTTAAGGAAAATTACGTCGTCGACCCGCCGTCCGACAAACTCATCTACAATGCCGTCAACGGCATGCTCGCCGGGCTTGATCCGCATTCCGGCTACATGAATAAACAGCAATATTCCGACATGCAGGTGCAAACCAGCGGCCAGTTCGGCGGACTCGGGCTTGAGGTCACGCAGACGAGCGGCCTGCTGAAGGTCATCTCCCCGATCGACGGCACCCCCGGCGCGCGCGCCGGCATCAAACCCGGAGACATCATCGTCGAAATCAACGGCCACTCGACCGACGGCCTCGACCTTGACGACGCCGTCAGCAAAATGCGCGGCCCGCCGGGGACCCAGATCACCCTTACACTCAAGCGTAATGGCGTCAGCACACCCGTGCATATCACCCTCACGCGCGAGATCATCAAAATCCAGGATGTGAAGGACCGGCTCTTCTCAACGCCCACCGGTGATGTCGGCTACATCCGACTCGACAGCTTCGATGAAAAAGCCGCCCCGCATATCCAGGCCGCCGTCGAAGCTCTCGAAACCGAGGCGAAAGGCAACATCCACGGCTATATCCTGGATCTGCGCAACAATCCCGGCGGCTTGCTTGATCAAGCCGTCGCCGTCAGTGACGATTTCCTCAATTCCGGAGAAATTGTCTCCACCCATGGCCGCCATTCGCAGGATGACGCGGTCTGGTATGCCCAGCAGGGCGATATCACGAACGGCGCGCCCATCGTCATCCTCACGAATGCCGGCACCGCCTCCGCGGCCGAAATCGTAACCGCCGCCCTGCAGCAAAACCGCCGTGCCCTCGTCCTGGGCACAAAAACCTTCGGCAAGGGTTCCGTCCAAACCATCATACCCATTGATAACGAGGGCGCTCTGCGTCTCACCACGGCGCTTTATTTCACCCCCTCGGGCAAATCCATTCAAGGCTACGGCGTTACCCCGAATGTCAAAGTCTCCAACACCCGCACGCCGGAGGACACGTTCGCCCAGCTGCGTGAAACCGACCTGCTGCACGCCTTCTCGAATCCGACCCGGGAATCGGTAACGCCCCTGCCACCCGCCCCGCCGCTGCCGGCCGTCGCCAGCACGATCCCTGACAAGCCTCCAGCCACTTGGCCGGCCTTTGATCCATCCAACCCGGCCACCGACTTTCAGCTCCAGATGGCCCTTAAGCTGATCGCGGCGATGTCGTCCGTCAAAACAACCACAGCCTCCAACTAAGCTGACCTACCAGCCATGACCGATTGGATGTCCCTGCCGTACCGGATGAACGTGGGCGCGGTGTTGTTCGGGCCGGATGGCCGGGTGCTGGTAGGCCGGCGCGCCGGCTTTGCAAATGCCGCATGGCAATTGCCGCAAGGCGGCATTGATGACGGAGAAGACCCCCGAACGGCGGTTTTGCGGGAGCTTCTGGAGGAGATCGGCACAGCCAATGCCGAAATCCTCTCCGAGCACCCAGATTGGCTGAAATATGACTTTCCCAGGCATCTGCAACGCAAAACCTGGCAAGGCCGCTATCGCGGGCAAAGCCAGAAATGGTTCGCACTGAAATTTCTGGGCCAGGACTCCGATATCCGGCTGGATGCCCACGCCCACCCTGAATTCGACGCCTGGAAATGGGTGCCGCTGGCTGATCTGCCCAGCTATGCAGTCGCCTTCAAGCGTACGATCTATGAAATCCTGGCCAGGGATTTCGCGCATCTGGCGCAACCTTAACCTATTAACCGCGGGAGCTGTCCATGTTGAAATTAACCGCCTCTGACGGGCATGAATTTGCAGTTTTTGAAGCCGGCAACGTGAACGCGCCGCGCGGCCTGGTCGTGCTGCAGGAAATTTTCGGCGTGAACGGGCATATGCGTTTAGTCTCTGAGCGTTTGGCCGGGTTTGGCTACCGCGTCCTCTCCCCAGCCGTGTTTGACCGTGTCGAGCGCGGCGTGGAACTGGGGTACGAGCCCGAGGACATGAAAAAAGGCATCGACATTCGCAGCAAAATCCCCGAATCCGCCGTGCTGGCCGATATTTTGGCCACCGCCGCCGCCTTTGGCGGCAAGCCCGTGGGCATAATCGGCTATTGCTGGGGTGGCTCGCTGGCCTGGGTGGGCGCCACCAAGAGCCATGCCTTTAAGGCGGCCGTCGGCTGGTATGGCAGCGGCATCGCCGCGCAGCGGGAGCTTAAACCCAACTGCCCGGTGCAACTGCACTTCGGCGCCGAAGATAAAGGCATCCCCCTCTCGGATGTGGACGCGATCCGCGCCGCGCAGCCGGGGGTGGAAATATTCGTGTATCCCGGCGCGCAGCACGGCTTCGGTTGTGAGGACCGCGCAAGCTACAACCCCAAGGACAGTGAGTTGGCCGAACTGCGCAGCCTCGCCTTTTTCGCTGAACATCTGCGCTAAAATCAAACAGGGCATAACCTTTCCCTGTTTTTCATTAAAATTTCTATCGCTACCCAAATGTCATATAACTGCAACCGAAACCCCGTCGCCTTTGTCACACTGTTCAATTATTGCCTGGGCCATGCGGGATCATCCCCCGCTATCCGATAGGACCCTCCACTCGGGGACAACACAAAAGGAACGTGAACGTGAAACTTAGCACCAAACTGCGCAACTCCGGCGTTGCAGCTCTTGCTCTGGCCGCCGCCCTGGGCGCTGCCGGCGCCGCTCATGCCGCCACCACTCTGGTAGAGACCGGCTCCAGCCTGTTGTACCCGCTGTTCAACCTCTGGGTTCCTGACTTTACCGCCACCCACCCCGGCATCCAGCTCACCACCACCTCCACCGGTTCCGGTGCTGGCATCGCGCAGTCCATCAAGGGCCTGGTGCAGATCGGCGCCTCCGACGCCTATCTCTCCGATGGCATCGTGGCGAAGAACCCGGGCATGCTGAGCATCCCCCTCGCGATCTCCTCGCAGGCGATCAACTTCAACCTGCCCGGCCTGAACGACAAGAACATCAAGCTGTCCGGCCCGATCCTGGCCGGCATCTACTCCGGCAAGATCACCATGTGGAACGACAAGGCGATCCAGGCCATCAACCCCGGCGTCACGCTGCCCGCGCATGTGATCATCCCCATCCACCGCGTTGACGGTTCGGGCGATACCTTCATCTTCACCCAGTACCTCTCCGACTCCACCCCCGCCTGGGCCCACACCGTTGATTTCGGCACCGCCGTCTCCTGGCCGGCCGTCACCGGCGGGATCGGCGCCAACGGCAACTCCGGCATGGTTTCCGCCGCCGCCGCCAACCCCTACTCCATCGCCTATATCGGCGTCAGCTTCTCTGACCAGGTCGCCAAGGCCGGCCTTGGCGTCGCCAAGCTGAAGAATGCCGACGGCAACTATGAGCTGCCGAACGCCGCCACCGTTGGCACCGCTGCCCAGAGCATCGTGACCCAGACCCCGCCTGATGAGCGCATCAGCATGGTCTTCGCGCATGGCTCCAACGCCTACCCGATCGCCAACTACGAATATGCGATCATCAACAGCAAGCAGCAGAACACCGAAACCGCCTCCGCGGTGCGGACCTTCCTGACCTGGGCGCTGACCGACGGCAACAACATGAAGTACCTCTCCCAGGTTCACTTCCTGCCGCTGCCCGCCGCGATCGTCACCCTCTCCAAGACCCAGATCGCGAAAATTCACTGATTTTTGCAAATGCCCCTTCCGGCTCCGGCCGGAAGGGGTTTTTATCTAATCATCGGTAGACCATGAAAATCCGGCCATTTCGTTTATTCCTGCTTGCCCTGAGCCTGCTCATCCCGGCCGCGCTTTGCGCGGTTGTTTTGTTTTTATTCACCTATGCCGGGCAGGCGATCCTCTTTAATGGCCTTGGCTTCCTCTCCCGCATCACCTGGAATCTCGGCAATCTTTACGGCGACCCTGTAACCGTCAACGGCATCCAGGTGCCCCAAGGCGCCAATTACGGCATCCTGGTCTTCATCGCGGGCACATTGGCCTCCTCATTCATCTCCATTCTCATCGCCGTGCCGCTCAGCGTCGGCGCCGCCATCTTCCTGGCTGAAGCCGTCCCCGAGCTGGAACGCAACCGCCCCCGCTGGATGCCCCCTGTCCGCCCCGCCCTTTCCATGCTGGTGGAGCTTGTGGCCGTGGTTCCCTCCGTCGTTTTCGGCCTTTGGGGCGTTGCGGTTCTCGTCCCCTTCATCGGAAAATATCTCGCCCCTTCCGGCAGCGGCTACGGCCTGCTCAGCGCCAGCATCGTGCTGGCGCTCATGATCACCCCCATCATCGCCACCACCCTGCTCGACTCCCTCATGCAAGTCGCCAAGGAAAACCGTGAGTCAGCATTCGCGCTGGGCGCCACGCATTTTGAAGTCGTCTCCAAGGTGATGCTGCCCATGGTCCGCACCACGCTCATCGGTGGCATCGTGCTGGCACTGGGCCGCGCCCTGGGCGAAACCATGGCCGTGCTCATGGTCTCCGGCGGCGCCATAAACATCCTGCCCACCAGCATATTCTCCCCGGTATCCACCATCGCCTCCTTCATCGTCAGCCAGTTGGACAGCGCCGAGTCCGACCCCACCAACATGGCCGTGCGCTCACTGGCGGAAATCGCCCTGGTACTGTTCATCATCACCTTGGCGGTAAACGCCACCGCCAAGCTGCTCACCTCGGGGGCGCTCAATGTCCGCAGCCGTAAATAATACCTCCCGCAACCAGGGCCTGGCGCTGCGCCGGGCGATCATCAGCAACATCGGCTGGGTCGCCTGCGGCCTCGGCCTGCTTCTGGTCATCGGCCCGCTGCTGGACATTGTGGGCGTGGTCGTCTTCCACGGTATTTCGGCTTTTTCGATCAAGCTGTTCACCACCACAACCAACGGCACCGCCGGCGGCTTGTTGAACGCCATCGAAGGCACGCTCGTCATCTCCTTGGGCGCCATGCTCATCGCCGTCCCCATCGGGGTCGGCGCGGGCATCTATCTCGCCGAATACGGCACCAACAAACTCGGCAGCGCCATCCGGTTTTTGTCGGACGTCCTGACCGGCACCCCCTCCATCGTGCTCGGCTATTTCTCCTACATCGTCTTCGTCACCACGCTCGGCTGGAATTTCTCTATCCTCGCGGCCGCCATCACCATCGCCATCCTCATCGTGCCCTATCTCGCGCGCATCACCGAAATTGCCCTGCGTCAGGTTCCCAACACCATGCGCGAAGCCGGTTTTGCCCTTGGCGCCAGCGAGCCCGGCGTCGTGTTCAAAATCGTCCTGCCCGGGGCTGTCTCCGGTGTCGTCACCGGCGCTCTGCTGGCGCTGGCCATTTCCGTTGGCGAGACCGCGCCGCTCATCTACACAGCCGGCTGGTCCAACTATCTCTGGAATGGCCAGCTCACCAATTCACCCATCGGCTACCTCACCTACGTGATCTGGACCTTCATCGACCAGCCGGACTCACAATCCCATGCGCTGGCCTTCGCCGCGGCCCTGCTCGTCATGCTGGTGGTGCTGGCCATCAATGTCGGGGTGCGCCTGCTGGTGCGCCGCACCAAGCTCGTCTAAAATTATCCGCCTCCGGGAGGATTTCGCCAATCCTCCCGCTCAAGCCCCTACTGCATCATCGCGGGGAACCCCCCGCATACTCACACCGAAAAATATTTCGCGTGCGCGTTCAAAACCACAATCGCGCTCGTTGACTGCTCCGGATGCAGCTGATGCTCATCCGAGAGTGAAATACCAATCCGCTCCGCCCCCAGCAGCCGCAACAGCTGTTCCTGATCCTCAAGTCTCGGACAGGCCGGATACCCAAACGAATAACGCGAACCGCGATAAGATTGCTGCAACAGCTTTTCCATATCCCGGTCATCCTCGGCGGCAAAGCCAAGCTCGGCACGTATCCGCTTATGCGTATATTCCGCCAGCGCCTCGGCCATCTCAACAGAGATGCCATGCAGATACAAATAATCCTGGTAGCGGTTGCCCTCAAACCACTCGCGTGCCACTTCCGAGGCCCGCTGCCCAACCGTGACAACCTGCAAGCCGATCACGTCACGCACATCATCATCCACATCACGGAAGAAATCGGCGATGCATTCCCCATCCTCCTTCGGCTGGCGCGGCAGAGTGAAGCGCGCCACCTCCGTCCTGCCATCCTCGGCGAACAGAATGAGATCATTCCCCTGCCCCGCGGCCTTCCAATAGCCATAGGCCGATTGCGGCTTCAAAATCTGCTCCGCCTCGCACAGGTCAAGCATGCGCTTCATCACCGGGCGCAATTCCTGCCGCGCCCAGGCCAGAAATTCTTCAAGGGTCTTCCCCTGTTTGCGGAACCCCCACTGAAACTGAAACAGCGAACGCTCGTTGATGAACGGCACAATCGCCTTCGGCGCCGCCTCAATCACCTTGCTGCCCCAGAACGGCGGCGTAATCAAAGGCTCACCCTGCGTCAGGCGGCGCCGGCGGGCCTGCACGGCTTTAACATCCACGGGCGCGAAGGCCGCCGCATCCGCCTCCCCCAGCTTGCGCTTTGTGTTGCGGGCCTTGCCCTTGCGCTTTGACTGAATGGCCGCAAGATAATTATCGAAATCATTACCGGTGACCTTGTCCATCAGATGCAGCCCGTCGAAAGCATCGCGGGCATAAGCAACCCGGCCTGATGCATAGGCCGTCACGCAATCATCCTCCACATAGTTGCGCGTCAGCGCCGCGCCGCCCAGCATCACCGGAATTTCCAACCCCTGACGTGACATTTCCTCAAGATTTTCGCGCATCACCACGGTGGACTTCACCAGCAGCCCGGACATGCCAATCGCATGCGCCCCATGCTCCTTCGCCGCCACCACCATATCCGCCAACGGCACCTTGATACCAAGGTTGATCACCCTGTACCCGTTATTGGTCAGGATGATGTCGACGAGGTTCTTGCCGATATCATGCACATCCCCCTTCACCGTGGCGAGCACCATGGTCCCGCGCTCCTCGCCGGCAACGCGCTCCATCATCGGCTCCAGATACGCCACCGCCGCCTTCATCGTTTCGGCGGATTGCAGCACGAAAGGCAGCTGCATCTTGCCCGCGCCAAAAAGCTCGCCAACCACCTTCATCCCGTCGAGCAGAATATTGTTGATGATATCAAGCGGCTTGTTGGTCAGCAGGGCTTCATCCAGCTCCTCGGCCAACCCCTTGCGGTCCCCGTCCACAATCCGGTCCTTCAACCGCCCTTCCACCGTCTGCGCGCGTTTCTTCTTGGTCGCATCAGCGGCCTTCCGGTCGGCAAAAATTTCCAGAAGCTTCTGCAGCGGGTCATACCCTTCGGCCCGGCGATCAAAAATCAGATCCTCGCAAACCTTCACCTCCTCCGCCGCGATCATGTGCAGCGGGCGGATTTTCGACACATGCACAATCGCGCCGGTCATCCCCGCGCGCACGGCATGGTCAAGAAACACCGAGTTCAGCACCGCCCGCGCCGCCGGGTTCAGTCCGAAGGAAATATTGGAAAGGCCCAGAATAATCTGAATATCCGGGAAGGCATCCCGGATCATCTTAATCCCCTCCAGCGTCCACTGCCCCAGCTTGCGGTCATCCTCATTGCCGGTGGCAATGGTGAATGTCAGCGGGTCGATCAGCAGATCGCTCTGCGGCAAACCGAACTTGTTGCACGCGAAATCCACCAGGCGCGCGGCAATCCGCAGCTTGTCCTCAGGCGACTTCGCCATCCCCACCTCATCGATGGTCAGCGCGATCACCGCCGCGCCGAATTTTTTCGCGAGCTTCAGCCGCTCCGTGGCATGCCCCTCGCCATCCTCGAAATTGATCGAGTTGATGATCGGCTTCCCGCCATGCAGCTTCAACGCCGCCTCTATCACGGGGGTTTCGGTTGAATCGATCACCAAAGGCGCATTCACCGAAGCGGTGAACCGCGTGATCACCTGGTTCATCTCGAAGGTCTCATTCCGGCCGACAAAAGCCGTGCAGACATCCAACGCGTTGGAGGCTTCAGCCACCTGCTCGCGGCCCATCGCCACGCAGCCGTCCCAATCGCCGGCCTCCTGCAGCTCACGCCATTTTTTGGAGCCATTGGCATTGCACCGCTCGCCTATGGAGAAATAGCTGTTCTCCTGGCGCAGCGGCACCGCGCCGTACAGGCTGGCAACCGACGGCACCCAGAAATATTTACGCGCCACCGGCGCGGGGCGCGGGTTACCCAGGCGCTTGAGCATCGCATCCAGCGCCTGAATATGCGGGACGCTGGTGCCACAGCAGCCGCCGATCAAATTCACCCCGTCCTCAACGACAAATCTTTCCACCCAGCTCGCCATCTCCTGGGCGGTCAGCGGATAATATGTCTTGCCATCCACCAATTCCGGCAGGCCGGCATTCGGCTGCACGGAAATCAGCCCCGGCCAGTTCTGGCTCAGATACCGGACATGCTCAGCCATTTCCTGTGGTCCCGTGGCGCAGTTCAGCCCCATCAAGGGCACATCCAGCGCGTTGATGACCGTGGCCGCGGCGGCGATATCCGGCCCCACCAGCAATGTCCCCGTGGTCTCCACGGTCACCTGCACGAAGATCGGAATAACGGACCCCACAGCCTCCCGCGCCCGCTTGGCGCCATTCACGGCGGCCTTAATCTGCAAGGTATCCTGGCAGGTCTCTATCAAAAATGCATCCACCCCGCCGGCGAGCAGCCCCTTGGCTTGGGTAAAGAGCGCCTCTTCCAGCGGGTCATAGGCAATATTGCCCAGGCTCGGCAGCTTGGTCCCCGGCCCAATGCTGCCCACCACATAACGAACCCGGCCATCGGCAAAGCTCTCCGCCGCCTCACGCGCCAGCTCACCGGCTATCTGGTTGATCTCAAAGGCACGCCCCTGAAGCTCGAACTCCCCCAGCGTGATCGGCGAGCCGCCAAAGCTGTTGGTCTGCACCATATCGGCGCCGGCCTCGAAATAGCCGCGATGGATATCGCGCACGATATCCGGGCGGGAAAGGTTCAGAACCTCGGTGCAGTTCTCCTTGTCCCAATAGTCTTTTTCCACATCAAGGGTGAGCGCCTGCACACGCGAACCCATGCCTCCATCGCAAAGCAGGACATTACGGGAGAGGGCTTCTAATATATTTGGTCTGGACATGCTTGTCAGATACACCGGATTGCTCCCAAGTCTAGAGAATGGGCAATGCAACTGATATGCAAATTCAGGTTTTATTCGGGGCCACCCCTGGCGCCGCCGATGCCGTGCTGCTGGAAGAAGGCTTATCCCCCCCCCAACAAGGCTATGTCATCCGCTTCGCCCTGGCCCGCCCCGGGCATTTTCCCGGTTGCGCCTGCTGCCAGCCACGCGGCCCCATCGCCACCGCGCTCGGCCAGCTATTCCGCGACCGGGCAACCGGAAAATCTCCCTATTTCAAGCGGTTGACCGTTCTGGCCTCACCAGCCGGCGCAGCCGCTGTGCGCGCAACCCTAACCGCGGACATCGTCAGCCGGGCGCGCTACAGTCTGGAAAATGCTTAGAGACTGTTTTAAACGTTTTCTCTTATAACAAATTGAATTCATTAAAAATTTTTGCAGGGTTTGGGGAGCTTTTCATGAAAAGCTCCCCAAGATTCTGGCCCTTTTTTGTAAAAAAGGGCCAGACCCCAAAAAACTTTTGAGAATTACCCTTAATGTTTTTGCAGAGACTTTCAAAACAATCTCTTAGAGCTGAAGGCCCTAGGAAATTGCCGGCTCACGGCGTGGTCTGGCCGCCGTTTCACGCCGGTCGAACAACGCCGCCAGCCATCCCTTCTGGTGCTGCCGCCTGGCCGGCTGCGCAACAGCCGACGGCGCCGATAATTCCATTGCCAGCATGGTCACCCGGTAGGCCGCGTCCGGGTTACGCTTAAACAAAGCCCTGATGATCGCGTCAGCCTCCACATCCATGGGCGGCTGCTCACCCTCAATGGCTCTGCCTATGAACTCGATGATCGCTCTGTGTTCGTCCCGTGTCACACGGTAACTAAACATACCAATCCCACGGCCGCGCAAGGCACAAAAATGTGAATGACGGAGATTTCACCCAGCGGATGGCTCGCGAACAGACTGGTAAACAAGCCGTATAATGCCGTCATGGGTAAAGCGGTCCACCTCAACCATGCCAATCGAGCCCAGCACCATCCGGGAGGCAAAATTATCCTCCCGCGCCACGGCGATCACCCGGCTCAGCCCCGCCACGCCATGCGCGTAATTCAGCGCCATGCCCGCGGCCTCGCTCGCCAGGCCGGCGCCGCGCGCCTCGGGCCAGAAGGCAAACCGCAACGCCACCCCCCGGCCATCCGGCCGGTGCATCAGCCCCACCAAGCCTAAAAACTTGCCCCGCAGCGCGCGGACACTCCACATCCCATAGCCAAACCGGCCCCAGTCCTGAATATCCTGCGCCAGTTCCTCGGCGGCCTGAACCGGCCCCCTCACCCCGCCCAGCATCTGCGCGAACGCCCGCGGATCGCCCTTCAAGGCAATCAGGTCCCGCAAGTCCCAATACCCGACCGGCAGCATCCGCAAACGCCCCGTCACTATGGACCAGGCCGATAACACGGTCATGCCAACGGGCCTTGCCGGCTCGCACCCATGCGCAACGCCGCCGGGGCTACCGGGTCAGCGGCCGGTATTTAATCCGGTGCGGCTCGGTGGCGTCCTGCCCCAGGCGGCGGCGCTTATCTTCCTCATAAGCCTGGAAATTCCCCTCAAACCATTCAACATGGGAATCCCCCTCGAAGGCCAGGATATGCGTGGCCAGCCGGTCGAGGAACCAGCGGTCATGCGAGATGATGACGGCGCAGCCCGGAAACTCCATCAGCGCCTCTTCCAGCGCGCGCAGGGTATCCACGTCCAGATCGTTCGTCGGCTCATCGAGCAGGATGACATTGGCTTCCGTCTTCAGCATCTTCGCCAGATGCACCCGGTTGCGCTCACCACCGGAGAGAATGCCCACCTTCTTCTGCTGGTCCGACCCCTTGAAATTGAACGCCCCCACATAGGCGCGCGAGGCAACGGTGCGCTTGCCCAGATGGATCACATCCGTGCCGCCCGAAATTTCCTCCCACACGTTTTTGTCCGGATCCAGCGAATCACGGGACTGGTCGACATAGCCAAGCTTCACGGTCTCACCAATTTTCAATGCCCCGGAATCCGGCTTGTCATACCCGGTGATCATCTTGAACAACGTGGTCTTCCCCGCGCCATTGGGGCCGATCACACCCACGATCCCGCCAGGAGGCAGCCGGAAATTGAGCCCGCCGATCAGCTCCCGGTCGCCAAACCCCTTGCACAGATCAACCGCCTCGATAACCGTGCCCCCCAAACGCGGCCCCGGCGGAATGACAATCTCCGCAACACCGCCAGCCAGCTCCTGGGATTTTTGCAGCATTTCCTCATAGCGCTGAATACGCGCGCGCGACTTGGTCTGCCGGGCCTTGGGCGATGATGAAATCCACTCCTGCTCCTCGGCCAACGCCCGCTGGCGGGAGGATTCTTCCTTCTCTTCCTGGGCCAGGCGCTTGCGCTTCTGCTCCAGCCAGGAGGAGTAATTCCCCTCATACGGGTAGCCCCGGCCACGCTCGATTTCCAGAATCCAATTGGTCACATTGTCCAGGAAGTAACGGTCATGGGTCACCAGAATCACGGTGCCGGCATAATTCTGCAATGTCCGCTCCAGCCAGGCGACAGATTCAGCATCCAGATGGTTGGTCGGCTCGTCCAGCAGCAGCAGGTCAGGCTTTTCCAGCAGCAAACGGCATAGCGCTACCCGGCGGCGCTCCCCGCCCGAAAGCGGACCGACCGCCGCATCCGGCGGCGGGCAGCGCAACGCATCCAGCGCAATCTCGATACGCCGGTCCAGGTCCCAGCCATCCTCCGCGTCGATTTTTTCCTGCAAGGTCGCCTGCTCGGCCAGCAGCGCGTCCATTTTCGCGTCATCCATCGGCTCGGCGAACTCTTCCGAGATGGCGTTGAAGCGGGCCAGCGCCCCGCGCAGCTCGGCAAACGCCTCGGCCACGTTCTCACCGACATTTTTCGCCGGATCGAGGTAAGGCTCCTGCGAAAGATAGCCAACCCGCGCGCCCTCGGCCGCCCAGGCCTCGCCGCCATACTCTTTCTCAATCCCGGCGATGATCTTCAGAAGCGTGGATTTACCCGCGCCGTTCACGCCCAGCACGCCAATCTTCACCCCCGGCAGGAACGAAAGCGTGATGCCCTTGAACACCTCACGCCCGCCCGGATAGGCTTTGGTGAGATCCTTCATCACATAAACATACTGATACGAGGCCATAGCGTTCGTCCTTAACACCTTGCGTTGCCGCGGGTATAATTGGGCCACAAGGGAGGAGCAAGCGATGCGCGTAGCCTGCGTGATGATGCAGCGTAACGAGATCAACGCCCTCGGCCCCTGGTTGCGCTATCACGGGCATTTATTCGGTCCGTCGAACCTCTATGTCATCGACCATGGCTCTGAAGATTCGGGTGTGGTTGCTACGCTGGCGAACGCCGAGGCAGCGGGGGTGCACATCTTGCGGCTGCCCGCCTCGGCTGACTACCGCACCAAGGGCGAGCTTGTCAGCCAGGTTCTGCAAACGCTGGACAGCTGGGGCACATACGGCCTGTTGCTCCCCCTTGATTGCGACGAATTCCTCGTTATGCGCGCGCAGGATGAGCGTTTCACGGCAGAAAAATCCGCCCTGCTTGGCTATCTCGCCACTCTCAGCGATACACCCGCGGTGCTCGAGGTATGCGAGAACCTCATCAATATTCTCGGTAGTCCGGGCCGTTTCTGGGTTCTGCCCTACCAGAAAGTGCTGTTCACCGCAGGCCATGCCGGCAGGGTAGATCACGGCTCGCACCAGGATCTCTCAGGCAACCCTTGGCCCCACCAACCCACGCGGCTGGCCTATCTGCATTTTCACCACAAGCCTTACCGGCTTTGGGCCGAGGCGGCACGCGAAAAGCTGCAACCCTATGTAGATGTTGACGATCAAGCAGCCCTGGCTGCATTCCGGGGCACGGGATGGCATCTGGTAAACCACCTTCTGGGCGGCGAGGCCGGCTATAATGGCATGATGAAGAACAGCCCCGGCGCGGTGAGCGTGGTTGGCCTCGGCGAAACCTTCGCCAGCCTGAACATCGACCCGCTATTTACCGAACGCTGAGGGGCCTCTGGTGCGCCGGGCAGGAATCGAACCCGCAACCAAACCGTTATGAGCGGTCCGCTCTAACCGTTGAGCTACCGGCGCTTAAAGCTGCCGCAACATAGCGGGCGAAACCGCGTTGGCAAGACATGCCCCGCCGGGTTATAGCGCCCTGGCCATTCAACAGGGAGTTTTTGACCATGGACGTAAGCAAACTATCGGCTGGTAGAGACGTACCGCGCGACATCAACATCGTGGTGGAAATCCCCGCCGGCTCGGGCGTCAAATATGAGGTCGACAAGGAAAGCGGCGCCCTGATCGTCGACCGCGTGGTCTTCACCCCCATGACCTACCCCGCCGCCTACGGCTTCATCCCCGGCACGCTGGCCGATGACGGCGACCCCGCCGACGCCCTGGTGCTGCTCCCCACCGCCGTCGTCCCCGGCGCCGTCGTCCGCGCCCGGCCGATCGGCCTGCTGCAAATGGAGGACGAAGCCGGCATGGACGAAAAAATCGTCTGCGTCCCGCATGACAAGGTGCACCCCCAATACACCGACATCACCGAGGTCGCCCAGCTTCCCGCCATCACCCGCGATGCCATCAAACACTTCTTTGAGCACTACAAGGATCTCGAAAAAGGCAAATGGGTCAAAATCACCGGCTGGGCCGACCGCGCCGCCGCCGAAGCCGCCATCTCCGCGAGCCTGGCCCGCGCGGCCAAATAATCGCCCGCGCCAGGGGGCACACCACCCCCTGTCGTCTACCTTGGCACCCTCACCGGCCTTGGGGCCGTGTCGTTGGCCTCGAGCAAAGCCAGCAACCCCTCGATGATCTGCGCCGGAGCCGGCGGGCAGCCGGCGACAACCAGATCAACCTGCAACATCGCATCCGCCCCGCCGGCAATGGCTGGCGAGCCTTTAAAAACCCCGCCATCCACCGCGCAATCCCCCACGGCGATCACCAGCACCGGGTCCGGCATGGCCTCACGCGCCTCGCGCACGGCGGTCAGCATATTCCCCCCCGCGACACCGGTAATCAGCAATATATCCGCATGGCGCGGGCTGGGCGTGAAGCTCAGCCCATATTGGGTCAAATCGTAGATGAGATTCTGCGTCGCCCGCAATTCCAGCTCACAGCCATTGCAGCTCCCCGCAGCCACATGGCGGATGGCAAGGCTCCGGCCAAGCTTCTCATGTCCCGCGGCGGTAAGGCGCTGGCGCAATGCCGCCACGGCCGCGCTATTGGCCTTGCGGGGCGCGGCCGGCTGGGCAATGAAGTGCCGCGCGATGGTTTTCCACACCATTACAGATCCACCCCTGAATATGAGGCGTTGATGGATTTATTGATAAGCGGAAAATCCGCGAGAATCGCCGTCGTGGCGGCGATTTCCAGCAACGGCCACTGCAGCGTGCTGGCATCGGCTATGAACACGTCGGTAATCACTCCTGAGTCTATGCTCAACCAGTACCACACCGGCCCCCTGAAGCTCTCCGCCACGCCAAGCCCGCTGCCGCTCTCCGCGGGCATGGCCACCGCAAGCGCGCCATCCGGCAGATTTTTCAGCATATCGCGGATAAAGCGGATGCTCTCGATAATCTCAGCCAGCCTGATACGAATGCGCGCCGCCACATCCCCATCCTGCTCAACCGGAATCTCCAGACCAAAATGCTCATACGGCGCATAGCCCGGTGAAACCCGCGCATCATGGTCCTGGCCAGAGGCCCGCCCGGTAAACCCGCCAGCCGCATAGGCCTGCGCCAGCTGGGGCGATACAATGCCGGTTCCCACCAGCCGGTCCTGCAAGCTGGCATAGTCCTCAAACACCCGCGTCAGGCTGGGAAGCTCGTTTTCCAGGGCCAGCACGGCCGCCAGAATGGCCGCCATGCCGCCAGGCAAAATATCCCCCGCGGCCCCGCCAGGTATCACCATGTCCATCATCAGCCGGTGGCCGAACGCCGCCCGCGCGGCCTCGCACAGGGCCTCACGATGCCACGCGAAGCGCGCATCCAAAAATGCAAACCCCACATCCCCCGCAATGGCGCCGATATCGCCGCCATGGTTGGCCAGACGCTCAATTTCCGCCATCACCGCGCGCAGATAAACAGCCCGCTCCGGCGGCGTAACCCCCAGCGCCGCTTCCGCCGCATGCGCGAAGGCAATGCCATGCGCAACCGTGGCATCGCCCGAAACACGCGCGGCAAACCGCGCCGCCAAACGGGGCGACTTGCCCCGGATCAGCCCCAGCGTGCCCTTGTGGGAATAGCCCAGCCGCGCCTCCAGCTTCAGC
The DNA here is from genome assembly GCA_021808985.1 of Pseudomonadota bacterium. Taxonomy (GTDB): domain Bacteria; phylum Pseudomonadota; class Alphaproteobacteria; order Acetobacterales; family Acetobacteraceae; genus Acidocella. The sequence continues at coordinate 5,083 of JAKBAQ010000018.1, read as the reverse complement.
ACCTCCTCCCCGCGCAGCGAGAAGCGGAAATGCCCCGGCTCGATGATCGCGGCATGAATCGGCCCCACGGCAACCTGGTGAATTCCCTCCCCCCCCGGGCTGGAAAATTCCGGCCATGCCGCCGTGCCATCCGGGCTCCGGAAATGTTCGATGGCCGGCCGCGTATCGGCTGCCCCAATCGCCTTATGGCCATTACTGTCATGCGCCAGGCGCTGAAACCACGCCGCCCCTCTATGGCTCAGCGCCGGGTAGGCGCCATCCACCAGCGGCGTCGCCACCAGCTGGGCCGGCTGATACAGCGCATAGGCATAATGCGCATCCGTCCACAGGGCGATGAATTTCCCCGGAAAATCCCGCCAGTCCTCGGGCGAGAGCAGCCTCATTGCAGCCCCGCCGCGACAGAGGAAAGCGCGTGCAGCAGGAACCAAGGCATGGCAAACGCAACCGCGAAAGCCAGCGCCAGCTGCACCCCCACCAGATTGACGCCAATCCCGGCTTTCTGATGCCTCGTATGCGGCGGCGCATGGCCAAACACCAGCGGGCCGATATTGCGGATGATCGCCACGGCGCAAAGCACCAGCCCCAGGCCGAGCGGCAGCGACACATAGGGGTCGCGCTGTATGGTCTGGCTGATGATGATGAACTCGCTGGCGAACAGGCCCGAAGGCGGCAATCCCGTCAGCGCGAACACACAGGCGCCCAGCAGCCAGCCGACATATTTATTGCTGTGGATCATGCCGCGCAGATGCGAAAAACCATAATTCCCCGGCGCCGCCGAGCCGCGCAGCGCAGCCCCGCGCATCAGCGCCTGAAACAGCGCCGATTTCACCAGCGTATGCACCAGCATATGCAGCAGCCCGCCAAAAATCGCCGCCGCGCCGCCGATGCCAAAGGCAAACACCGCGACGCCGGAATGCTCGACGGAGGAGAAGCCGAAAAACCGCCGCGCATCGCGCCGCCGCGCGAGCGAAAAGCCGGTCAGCAGCAGCGAGGCCAGCCCGAGCGTGAGCAAAAACACACCCGGCTGCAACGCGCCCCCGCCATTGGCAAAATTCGCCTGCATCAAATGCCGGTAGCGCAAAATCGCGATCAGCGCGACATTCAACATCAAGGTGCTGAGCGCCGTGGTCAACGGTATCGGCCCCTCGGCATAGGCATCCGGCAGCCAGCCATGCAGCGGCACCAGCGCCGCCTTGGTGCCATAGCCAAACAGCAGGAACACGAATGCCAGCGTCAGCAGCGAGCCATCCAGCCTGGCCGCGTGCAGGCTCAGTGCCACGAAGCTCATGGCCTGCAACCCAGGCCCCAGTGCCGGCTGCGCCGCCAGATACACCAGCATGGTCCCAAACAGCGCCAGCGCAATGCCCACACCGCCCAGAATGAAATATTTCCACGCGGCCTCCAGCGCCGAGGCCGTGCGCGGCAGGCTCACCCCCAGCGTCGCGGCAATCGTCGCCCCCTCCACCGCCACCCACAGCAGCCCGATATTATCGGCATACAGCCCCAGCAGCGTGCTCCCCAGCACCACCTGGCACATCGCATGATACACCCGCCAGCGGCGCGGGCTCAGCACCTCGTTGCCGTCCCGCACAAACCCCAGATTGCTGAGCGCCGTGGTCGTGCTGACAAAACTGGTCAGCACCCCAAAAATCATCCCCAGGCCATCGGCATGTATCAGCCCGCCGCCGGGAGCGAAAAACACCGCGACGGTGAACCCGAAAACGATGACATTCAGCCCCAGATTGGCCATAGCCCCCTGCGCGCGGGTGCCAAGGCTCCCAACCACCGGCGCCGCCAGCAACGGCAAAAACACCGCGGGCAAACAAAAATTCATCGCCCCCGCCTCTCGATTTCCTCAATCCCCACCAGATCCAGCGTGTCGAAATGCTCCCGGATACGGAACAGAAACACCCCGACGACGAGAAAAGCCAGCAACACCAGCAACGCCACTGAAAGTTCGGCCACGAACGGCATCCCCGGCATACCCGTGGCCGCCAACACCAGGCCGTTTTCAGTGGAAAGAAACCCGATCACCTGCGCGATGGCATGGCGCCGCAGCGTCATCACCAGCAGGCCCAGCAGCACGACCGAGAGCGAAATCGCCAGATCCTCGCGCGTGAGCGAAACCGCGTTCACCGTGGTCGGCAGCACCACCAGCACCGCGATGCCAATCAGCCCCACCCCCAGGATCATCGAAAGTCCGATCGGCATGGTGGTCTCCACGGCGCGGACCATGTTGAACCGCTGCACGATCTGGCGCATCCCCATCGGCAGCAGAATGGCCTTGATCACCAGGGTGATGAGGCCGGTCAGATAAAGATCCCCCGCCCCCTGCGCGAACCCCTGCCAGAACGCCGCGGCCGAGAGGGTGAACGCCTGCACCTGGTACAAGGTGATCATCGCCGCCAACCGGCGCTGGGAGAGCATCGAGAACGCGCAAAGCAGGATCACCCCGCCCATCAAATGCGCCAGCGGATAAACCAGGTTCATGCGCCGATCCTGGCCGCGACGAAGAGAAACACCCCCGCGAGCACGCCAAGCAGCATGGCCACGCCCAAAAACTCCGGCACCCGGAACACCCGCATCTTCGCGGTGCCAATCTCAAACAGCGAGAGCGCCACCGCCATCACGCCCAGCTTGCCCGCCCACAGCAGCAACCCGCCCGGCCAGGAGAGAATCTCACCCGCGCGCGCCATGCCGAAGGGGAAAAACACCGTGCCGATCAGGCACATCCACACCATCAGCCGCAGCATCGCCGCATATTCGAACAACAGCAGAAACCGCCCGGAATATTCCAGCAGCATCGCCTCATGCACCATTGAGAGTTCCAGATGCCCGGAGGGATTATCCGTCGGAATGCGCCCGGTTTCGGTCAACGCCACGGCCAGCATGGCCGCCAGGGCAAACCCCAGCGAAACCGAAATGCCGATATGCCCCGTGCGGAACGCCGACGCGATTCCATCCACCGTCGGCGAATGCGCGATTATGACAAAACTGATCAGAATAACCAGCAGCGCCGCCTCGGCGAACACGCTGAAAAGCGCCTCCCGCGCCGCCGCAGCACCGCCAAAACCAAAGCCTGACTCCAGCCCAGCCAGCATAACCGCCCCGCGCGCCAGCGCCAGCAGGCCGATCAATGTAATGAAATCACTGAGATCAGAAGTCAGCAGCCCCAGGCAAAACCCCGGCACCAGCATGGCGGCAACGGCAATCGCCGCAAAACTCACAAACGGCCAAGCAGGGTAGAGGTCAGTCGCGGTATCGGGCACCAGAGTGGTTTTATGCAGCAGCCGGCTCAGGTTGCGGTAGGGCTGCGCCAAGGGTGGTCCCCGCCGCCCCAGCAGGCGCGCCCGCAATTTCGTCACCACCCCCAGCAGCAGCGGCGCCAGGGCAAACACCAGGGCGACATGCAGCAATGTCGCCACCAGGCGGAGAAAGAACAAAACCATCACCCGCCCTCCCCAAGCCCCAGGGCCAGCAGAAACATGACCAGCGCCCCGAACACAAACGCCAGGCGCTGGCGCATGGTGGAGCGGCGGATATGTTCCGCCACCCGCGTCAGCCGCATATTAATCTGCCAAAGTGGCGACAACAGATAAGCCTCCGCCGGGTCCACGCCCTTTGGCGCGAGCATCCCGCGCGCGATGGCGCGGCGCACCGGCTCGGCAAATCCGGTGGCGCTGGGCTGCGTCATCGGGTCACCAAACGGCAGCCACGCTGGCGGGCTGCCAAATCCCCCCGTCCATGCCGCCACCTCGCGCGTGCCCCGCACGGCAAACCGGCGCAAGCCCAAAACCGCCGCCCCGGCCGCCAGGGCCAGCAAAACCGCCAGCGAAAGCGGCGCATAGCTCAGCGCCGCCGGCGTGGAATTGGGCGCCAGCAACTGCACAACCGGCTCAATCATGCCCAGAACAACACCCGGCAGCAGGGCCACCGGCAGGCTGAGCACCGCCAACAGCCCCATGCCGGCCAGCGTGCCACGCTTCGCATCCTCGGCCGCCGCCGCATGCAGGCTGCGCGGCCGCCCCAAAAACCCGATGCCAATCAGCCTCACCACGGCGCCCAGCGCCAGGGCGGCGCTCAAGCCCAGCCCGGCCAGCAACGCCGTAAAGCCGATGCGCGCCAAAATCCCGCCCGTTCCCGCCGCGCGGATCACCGCATGCAGCAATATGAACTCCGGCGCGAACCCCGGCCCCAACGGCAGCGCCGCCATCCCGGCGGCGCCCGCCAGCATCAGCATGCCAAGCCGCGGCATGCCGCGCATCAGCCCGCCCAGCCAATCCAAAGAGGTCGTCCCCGTCGCCTGCTTCACCGCGCCGGCCCCCAGAAACAGCATCGGCTTGAACAGCCCATGCGCCACCGCGCAAAGCAAAGCCCCCTGCAACGCCAGCGACGCCAGCCCCAAATCCCCCATCGCCTTCGCCCGCAGCGCGATCCCCAGCCCAACCGCGATCAGGCCAACATGCTCAACCGTCGAGCAGGCCAGCATGGTCTTCAGCTCAACCTCCAGCATGGCCCGCAGCGCGCCGATGAGCACCGAAGCCGCCCCAGCGATAATCAGCACCACCCCCCACCAGGGCTGCGCCGCCGGGCCAAACTCAACAAAACCATAGCGGATGAGGATATAGAGCGAGACCTTCACCATCCCGCCGGACATCAGCGCCGAAACCCCCGCCGGCGGCGCCGGATGCGCGCGCGGCAGCCAGGAATGCAACGGCGCCAGCCCCGCCTTCGCGCCAGCCCCCAGCAGCACGAGCATAAACGCCAGCGAACTCGCCGGCAGAAACACCGCCGGGATCAGGCACGCGGCGGAAAACATCGCCATGCCGGCATAAAGCGGCGCCGGCCTGGCATCGCCGCGCAGCACCAGCAGCCAGGAGGCCGCGCTCATCAGCTCAAAGCCGAATATCAGCGTGAACGCATCCCCCGCCAGAAGCGTGAGCACCATGGCGCCCGCGAACACCCAGAACGCGATGGACCCCCGCCGCTCCGCCAGCGCGCTGGCCACAATCTGCGGCACCAGAATGCACAAGAACAACGCCGACAAGGCATCAAGACGCAGATGCATCCCCTGCCCTGGCAG
>JAKBAQ010000211.1 GCA_021808985.1 Pseudomonadota bacterium | reverse complement strand
AGGAGCCAGCCATGGCGGATGAATTTGATCTGATAGTTGTCGGCGGTGGGCCGGGCGGGTATGTCGCGGCGATCCGCGCCGCGCAGCTCAAGCTGAAGGTGGCCGTGGTGGAGGCCAAGCATCTGGGCGGCATCTGCCTTAACTGGGGCTGCATCCCGACCAAGGCGCTGCTGCGCTCCTCGGAGGTGAACCACCTGCTGCATAACCTGGGCGAGTTCGGCTTCGCGGCGGATAATATCCGGTTTGATCTGGATAAGATCGTGAAGCGCTCGCGCGGCGTGTCGAAGCAGCTTTCCTCGGGCATCGCGCACCTGCTCAAGAAGAACAAGGTGAGCGTGGTGGAGGGCTACGGCAAGCTGAATGGCGGGGGGTATCTGGCGGTGAGCGGGGCGGACGGCAAGCCGAAGGCCGTGCTGCATGCGCCCAACATCATTTTGGCCACCGGCGCGCGGCCGCGGCAGATCCCCGGCATCGAGGCGGATGGCAAGCTCATCTGGTCGTATTTCGAGGCGATGGTGCCAGCCGCCATGCCGAAATCGCTGCTGGTCATCGGCTCGGGGGCCATCGGCATCGAGTTCGCCAGCTTCTACCGCAACATGGGCGCGGAGGTGACCGTGGTGGAAATGCTGGACCGCGTGCTGCCGGTGGAGGATGCCGAAATTTCCGCCCTGGCGCGCAAATCCTTCGAGAAGCAGGGCATGAAGATCATCACCTCGGCCAATGTGAAGGGCGTGGTGAAGGGTGATGACAACGTGACCGTGACCGTGGAAGCGGGCGGCAAGGAGCAGCAGATTACCGTGGAGCGGGTGATCTCGGCGGTTGGGATTGTCGGCAATGTCGAGAATCTCGGCCTTGAGGGCACCAAGGTGAAGGTGGAGCGCACGCATATCGTGGTGGATGGCTTCGGGCGCACCGGCGAGCCGGGGGTTTATGCGATTGGCGATGTCGCCGGGCCGCCATGGCTGGCGCACAAGGCCAGCCATGAGGGCGTGGTATGCGTCGAGCATATCGCGGGCAAGAACCCACACCCGTTCGAGACCGGCAATATTCCCGGCTGCACCTACTGCCGCCCGCAGGTGGCCAGCGTGGGGCTGACCGAAGCGAAGGCGAAAGAGGCGGGATATGAGCTGAAGATCGGCCGTTTCCCCTTCATCGGCAACGGCAAGGCGATTGCCATGGGCGAGCCGGAGGGGCTGATCAAGACCATCTTCGACGCCAAGACCGGCGCGCTGCTGGGCGCGCACATGATCGGCGCGGAGGTGACGGAGATGATCCAGGGCTATGTGATCGCCCGGCAGCTGGAGAGCACCGAGGCGGAGCTGATGCACACCGTCTTCCCGCACCCGACCGTCAGCGAGGCCATGCATGAATCGGTGCTGGACGCTTACGGCCAGGTTATACATTTCTAGCGCATCCGCCCCCAGGCGCCCGGCGCTTGGGGGTTTTGCCGGGTGCTGATAAAAGGGACGCCATGAGCACCCGTATCGAGATTGACCATCGCGTCCGCCACCCGGAAAAACAGGGCCGGCCGGATAACCCGATCAGCCGTAAGCCGGCATGGATACGGGTGAAGGCGCCCACCAGCCCCGTGTATCATGAGACGCGGGAGCTGATGCGCGCGAAGAAGCTCTCCACCGTGTGCGAGGAGGCCGCCTGCCCGAATATCGGGGAGTGCTGGTCTCAGCGCCATGCCACCATGATGATCATGGGTGAGATTTGCACCCGCGCCTGCGCCTTCTGCAATGTGAGCACGGGCGTGCCGGCGGCGCTGGATGCCGATGAGCCCCGGCGCGTGGCCGAGGCCGTGGTGACGCTGGGGCTGCGCCATGTGGTCATCACCTCGGTGGACCGTGACGACCTGGCCGATGGCGGGGCCGCGCATTTCGCCGCCGTGATTGGCGCGGTGCGCGCGGCGGCGCCGCAGACCACGATCGAGATTCTCACCCCCGACTTTTTGCGCAAGCCCGGCGCGCTGGAGGTGGTGGTGGCCGCACGGCCGGATGTGTTCAACCATAATCTGGAGACCGTGCCCCGGCTCTACCCCTCCATCCGCCCCGGCGCGCGGTATTATCAGTCGCTGCGGCTGCTGGACCGGGTGAAGCAGCTTGATGCGGGGATTTTCACCAAATCCGGCCTGATGGCCGGGCTGGGTGAGGCGAAGCCGGAAATCGGCCAGGTGATGGACGATTTGCGGGTGGCCGATGTGGATTTTCTCACCATCGGGCAATATTTGCAGCCGACCGTGAAGCACGCGGCGGTGGAGCGCTTCGTGACGCCGGAGGAGTTTGAGGAATACGCGCTGATGGCGCGGGTGAAAGGCTTTTTGCAGGTCTCGGCGACCCCGCTGACGCGCAGCTCCTACCATGCGGACTCCGATTTTGCCGCCCTGCGTGAGGCGCGCGCCCGCAAGCTGGGGGCCTGATGCCGGCCTATACCGAGAAGAAGCTGGTTCCCTATACGCCGGTGCAACTCTCGGCGCTGGTGGCCGATGTGGGCAAGTATCCGCAGTTTTTGCCGTGGTGCGCGGGATCGCGCATCCGCAGCCATGTTGACAATGTGCTGATCGCCGATCTGAGCATCGGCTTTGGCCCGTTCCGCGAGAGCTTCACCTCCCGGGTCACGATTTTTCCGCAGGATGTGACGGGGATTTGCGAGATTAAGGTGGCGTATCAGAATGGCCCGTTCAAATATTTGAATAACAGCTGGCATTTTGCGCCGCATGAGCAGGGCTGCCTGGTGGATTTTTACGTCGATTTCGAATTTCGCAGCATCATTCTGCAAAAAGCCATCGGCGCGGTGTTCACCGAGGCGGTGCATCGCATGGTCGCGGCATTTCTGAAGCGCGCGAACACGGTGTATGGCGCGCCGGCGGCGGAACGCGCCGCCGCCGAGGTGGCGGCCGCCATCAAATAGGCGCGCTGGCCGGGTGCTGGCTAAGGTCAGCCTCTCTGCCTTGTCCGCCTGGCTGATCCATGGAAACCTTCCGCGCGAGTGTAGCTGCAAACCAAAAGCACCGCCGGAGCGCCAGGAAACATGACCACCACGCATGATGATTATCCGCACCCCATTCCGCCCATCGCCTATTTGCGCTGGAAGGAGAATTACTTTTTCATCCTGATGGATCCGGGCGCGGATGTTTTCGGCATTCTGCATTTCAACAATGAACCCGGCTTCAACCGCTCGCGCTTCACCTGCAATCTCGCTGTTCGCGGCAAGCTTTATGAGTATCATGGCGAGACCGCGCTGCCCGCGGATTTCGAGATGGCGCGCCAGCTCTCCGACGGCAAGCTGACGCTGCGCTTCGTGAAGGCGCATCAGCATTTCGAGGTGCGACTGCTGAGCGGCGAGGTGGAGGCCGAGCTGCATTTCCAGGCGCATTTTCCCACGTTTGATTTTTCCGCCTGCGCCACCGCGGCGCCGGAGCTGGTTTCGTTCCGCGAGGTGAGCACGCTGGGATATAACCTGCCCTATAACCACCAGCAGCAGGCGCTGCGGGTTTCAGGCTTTGTGAATTATGCGGGCGAGCGAATAGAGATTAACGGCGCGGGCTACCGGGACCATAGCTGGGTGATGCGCAGCGACGCCGGAGTTGCCAAACATGTTTGGTGCGGCTTTGTGTTTCCGGAGCGGGCGTTTGGCATTAAGGTTCTCTCCTCGCAGGCGCGCCCGGGCATGACCGCGAGGGAAGGTTATGTGAGCGATGCGGACGGCGCGCGCGCGCTGCGGCGCATTGAGGTGAGCCTGGAAGGTGCGGGGCCGGATGGCATGCCCGCCAGCGTGGTGCATGATGTGACGGATGTGTATGGCCAGCGTTTTGTGCTGCGCTCCAGCGTGGCGGGGCGCCATGGCGCGGTGCCGCTGGTATCGGAGGCGGCGCCGGGCCGCCCGGCTTACCGGATTGTTGAGAATTTTTGCCCTGTGAGCCTGGATGATTCGCCAGAGCGGGGCATTGCGCTGGTGGAAATTGGCGCCAGCGCGGCGCTGCCGGCATGAGCGCGCTGGAGAATAATCTGCGCCTGCTGCGCGATGCCTGCCGCGCCGTGCAGGCCAGGCTGGGCGCGCATGAGCAGGCGGCGGCGCTGGGCCCGGTGGTGGGCCTGCTGGATGACATGCTGGTGCAGCAGACGGCGCTGCCGGCACTGGCCAGGGCGCGTGATGCCGGTGCGAGCGTGGCGGCGGAACTGCGTTACTGGCAGGACTACCAGAGCGCGGTGGCGGCGCAGGCCGTGGTTGCGGCGGGCGATGCGCCGGTGGATGATGTGGATACCGCCGCGCTGCGGGAGTATCTGGCGTCGCTGCCCGGAGAGGCGGGGGTTGAGGTGGCGCGGGCGCGGGTTGTCTCACGCGGGTTCTCGAAGAAGACGGTGCTGGTGGGCCTGCGAAACAACAAGGTGCTGCCTGCGGAAATCGCGCTGCGGATCGATCAGCCGTTCAATTATCTGGGCACCACGGTGGTGGATGAATTCCCCTGGCTCAGCCAGCTTTGGGCGCATGGCGCGTGCATCGCGCAGCCTTTCGCGCTGGAGGCCACGGGGCGCGTGCTGGGCCAGCCGTTTCTCGTCTCCGCCAAGGTGAATGGCGGGGCGGTGGGGGGCAATTATGTCTCCCCGCCGCGCAACCCGGCGCTGGTGGAGAACATAGCCAGCGCGCTGGCCGGCATACATGGCGTGCCGCTGGAGGGGCTGCGCGGCCTGCGACCGGCCGGGGCGCATATCATGCGCGAGGTGGATGCCTATTACCGCGACTCATGATACACGG
>JAKBAQ010000210.1 GCA_021808985.1 Pseudomonadota bacterium | reverse complement strand
CCGCGACCCCACCGGCAACCAGATCGAGCTGGCGATCCGCCCGCAGCTCAGCGCCAAACGCTATTTTCCCGGCCGCGATGCGGGGATCACCGGGTTCAACCATGTCGGCCTGAACGCCACCGACCCCGTGCGCGACGAGGCTTTCTGGACACAGGTCTGCAACGCCCGCGTCAGCGACCGTATCGGCGATATTCCGCTGATGCGCATCAACGCCATCCACCACACGCTGGCGCTGGTGCGGGCCACGCGGCCCGGCATTCAGCATATCAACCATCAGGTCGCCGAGGTGGATGACGTGATGCGATCTTATTATTTCCTGCGCGCGCGCAATGTGCCCATCGTCTTCGGCCCAGGCCGCCATCCCACCTCGGGCGCGCGGTTTCTGTACTTCAAGGGCCCGGACGGCATGGTGTTCGAATATTCCTGCGGCGTCGGCGAAATCACCGATGAGGCCGCGCACCGCCCGCGCCAGTTCACGCATGAGCCGCCGAGCTTCTGCATGTGGGGGGCGACACCGGGCGGGCTGATCGCCGGAGTCTGAAAGATTGTTTTAAAAATCTCTTTAAAAATCAAGGATAATTCTAAAAAGTTTTTTGGGGCCTGGCCCTTTTTTACAAAAAAGGGCCAGACTCTTGGGGAGCTTTTTATAAAAAGCTCCCCAAACCCCGCAAAAATTTTTAATAATTTTAACTTGTTATAATAGAAACGTCTAAAACAGTTTCTAACATCCAGGCGCGGCTGCGCGCCTCGTCAAAACAACCATGGAGCATGAAACATGCAAGCAAACACACCGGAAATCGCGAACAGCATAAAAACCGGCGGGTATAATTCCAATGTCCACATCCAGGGCGCGGGCCGGCCTGTCATCCTCATCCACGGCTCCGGGCCGGGCGTTACCGCCTGGGCCAACTGGCGCCTCATCATCCCGCAGCTCGCGCGCGATATGCGCGTCGTGGCGCCGGACATGGTGGGCTTCGGCTACACCGAGCGGCCATCCCCCATTGCCTACGCCAAGGAAACCTGGGTGCAACAGCTGAAGGACCTGATGGACACGCTGGGGATCGAACGCGCCGATCTGGTCGGCAATTCCTTTGGCGGCGGCATCTCGCTGGCCTTCGCGCTGCGCTATCCCGAGCGCACCGGCAAAATCATCCTGATGGGCGCCGCCGGGGTGAAATGGGAGGTGACACCGGGCCTCGCCGCCGTGTGGGGCTATGAGCCCTCGTTTGAGGCCATGCGCAACCTGTTGGATATTTTCGCGCATGACCGTTCGATCGTCACCGACGAGCTGGCGCGGCTGCGCTATGAGGCGAGCATCCGCCCCGGTTTTCAGGAATCCTTCCGCGCCATGTTCCCCCCTCCCTTCCAGCGCTGGCTCAATGCGTTGGCCAGCGATGAGGATGCGCTGCGCGGGCTTGAGACGGAGGTGCTGATCATCCATGGCCGCGAGGACCGCGTGGTGCCGCTGGACTCCTCGCTGCGCCTGCTCCAGCTCATCCCCAGGGCGCAGCTGCATGTGTTCGGCCAATGCGGCCACTGGACCCAGATTGAAAAAAGCGCCGACTTCACGCGCCTGGCGCGCGACTTCCTGGCGGCCTGAGCCTTGGCCACCGACATTCACACGCACATCGTCCCCGCCGCGTTCCCCGCTTATGCGGGGCGCTCGGGCGAGGCGGCCTGGCCCTCCCTCTGCCCCGCCGGCTGCGGGCACCGGCATGTGATGATCGGCGGCAAGCTCTTCCGCACGGTGCCGAGCTGCACCGCCATGGCACAGGAAAGACTGGCGGACATGGACCGCCAGGGCATCCACCGGCAGGCGCTCTCGCCCATGCCGGAGCTGCTCTCCTACAAGTTCAGCGCCGATGACGCCCAGGCGATGGCGGCGGTGGTGAACGGCGCCATCGCCGCGATGGTGGAAACCGCGCCGGCGCGCTTCACCGGCCTTGGCATGGTGCCGCTGCAAGCCCCCGCCCTGGCCGCCGCCGCATTGCGCGACCTGATGCGCGACGGCCGGTTCAGCGGCGTGGAAATCGGCACCAACATCGCCGGCGTGCCGCTTGGCGATGCGCGCTTCACGCCCTTTTTCGCGATGGCGGAAAAGCTCGGCGTCGCCATTTTCGTGCATGCCTTCCAGCCCACGGGGCTGGAGCGGCTAAGCGGCCCGCCCGTGCTGGGCGCGCTGGCCGCCTTCCCCTGCGAGACGGCGCTGGCCATCACCAGCCTGATGACCAGCGGCACGCTCTCACGCTTTCCCGGCCTGAAGATCGCCTTCAGCCATGGCGGCGGCGCGTTCGCCGCGCTGCTGCCGCGCCTGCAGCATGGCTGGCGGACTCTGCCAACCCTGCAAGCGCTGATGCCCGAATCACCCGCGCATATCGCGCGCCGGCTTTATTATGACACGCTGGTCTACGACGCGCCGACCCTGCGCCACCTGGTGCACATGTTCGGCCCCACGCAACTGCTGATCGGCACGGACTATCCTTTCGAAATTCAGGAGACCGACCCGCTGGGCGCGCTGGCGGCGGCGCGTCTGCCGCCAGCGCAGCTCAGGCTTCTGCGTGAGGAAAACGCGCGGCACTTCCTCGGCGGCGCTGATCAATCATCATCGCCATGGCCATGCCAGCCCCAGCCGCCCACAACCACGCCAACCGGCGGCGCCACCACATAGCCTGGCCCATAGCCGTATCCGTAACCGTTCGGGTAATACACGCACCCCGCCAGCGAAAGCCCCGCGAGCGCCACCGCGACGGCCCTGACCAGGGTACGTGACGAAAGTTTCATGGTTCGGAAAGACATAGGATACTCCCTCAATTCATCCAGCCTAGAGCCTAAGCGACCAGACGAATATACCCATGCTTTAAGGCATGTTTAGGGCGGCGCCCTGGCCTAATTATTAAAACAATGCAACGCGGGCCTTTATTTTATCCGCTTCACCCGCGCCGCCAGCGCCCGGCGCGCGCGCGCGGCGTCGCGGCCGATTTCAAGCAGCGCCGCAATCTGCCCAGGCTGGCCCAGCACCGAGAGCAAAATGCGTGGCAGATCGATCCCGCCATCTTCCTTCAGCCCCGCCAGCGCCGCCGGGGGCAGGTTGCGCTCCGCCGGGTCGGCCACCGCGCGCAGCACCGCGAAGGGCACGCCCCGCGCCGTGGCCACCCGCGCCACCGCGCCGGATTCAAGGTCGATGGCGTCGGCCCGGCCACGGCGGTACAGCAGGGCCTTATCCCCCGCCGTGGCCGCGATTCTGTAGCCCGCCAGAATCGGGCGCCCCGTGCCGCCGCCCAAAAGCTCCATCAGCCAGTTGTCGCATGTATAGGTCTGCTTGCTCTCAAACACGGCGGAGGGCACCAGCACGGTTCCGGGCAGCAGCCCCGGCCGCAACCCCCCGGCCAGGCCGAAGCTCACCAGCGCCAGCGCCCCGCCCTCTATCAGCGACTCGGCGGCGTGCCACGCGCCCTCAGGCGTGCCGCCGCCCACCGCGACCGCGAATTCCGTGCGGCGCAGCAGCCGCGCCTCGGCGGCCAACCCGGTCACAAACCCAATTTTGCTGTGCTTCATGCCTGCGCGTTAGCACAACAAACCCGGCGCGGAAATTATTTTACGGATGCAGCCCGCTATAAAGCGCCACCATCTCCGCCACATCGGGAACCCTCGGATTGTTCTGCGGGCTGCCCGAGGCCAGCGCCTGCTCCGCCATCAGCTGCATTTTCCCGCGCCAGGCGGCGGCGGGAATGCCAAACTGCGCCGGCGTGGGCACGCCAAGCTCGGCGTTCAGCGCCTCCAGCCCCAGCAGCAGTTTTTCGCCCGCCGCGGCATCATCATCCCCCGCCCCGGCGAACCCCGCCAGCCGGGCCGCCCGCGCATAGCGCGCCAGCGCCGCCGGCAGCGAAAAGCGCGTGACCGCGGGCAGCAGCATGGCGTTGGAGAGCCCGTGCGGCACATGAAAATGCGCGCCGATGGGGCGTGACATGCCATGCACCAGGGCGACCGAGGCATTGGAGAACGCCATTCCCGCCTGGGTCGCGCCCAGCATCATCGCGGCGCGGGCCGGGGCGTTGCGCGGCTCATGAAACGCCGCGCGCAGATTGCCGCCAATCAGCCGCATGGCGGATTCGGCCAGCGAATCGGAGAGCGGATTGGCCCGGCGCGAGACATAGGCCTCCAGCGCATGGGTCAGGCTGTCCAGCCCGGTATCGGCGGTGATGCGCGGGGGCATCGAGAAGGTCAGCTCATAATCGACGACCGCCGCCAGCGGCAGCGCGCCCAGCCCGGCGATGAGCATTTTCTCATCCCGCTCCACATCGGTGATCACGGTGAAGCGTGTCACCTCCGAGCCAGTGCCCGCCGTGGTGGGTATAGCGATGAGCGGGAGCTTGCCCATATCGGCCAGGGCCGGCGCCTTGTAGTCACGCATCTTGCCGCCCTTGCTGGCCAAAATGCTCATGGCCTTGGCGGTGTCGATCGGCGAGCCCCCGCCAAAGGCCAGCAGGCAATCATGCGCCGGCAGAATCCGCGCGACCCCCGCCTCCACGATCACATCCGTCGGCTCGGGAACCGTGTCGGAGAACACATCAAACGCCAGCCCCGCCGCGCGCAGCGGCTCCGTCAGGCGCGCCAGCAGGCCGGAGCTGAGCATGAACGGATCAGTCACGATGAGCGGGCGCGCCAGCCCGAGCCGGGCCAGCAGCGCCGGCACCTTGGCCACGCCGCCGCCGCCGATTTCAATAATCCGGGGCGCGTGAAAGGAGATGGGGGTCATGCGGTTTCCTGGACGTTGTTTCCGCCCCTACACAACCGACCCACCGCCCGCGGC
>JAKBAQ010000209.1 GCA_021808985.1 Pseudomonadota bacterium | reverse complement strand
GCTGAGTTCAGTGCGATCGACCCAGATCAGATCCGATGGGCCTTGCCAGGAATGGAAATACGTGCCGTCGCCATCCGTCTCCGCATCGAACATATGCGAGAGCAACAAAAATTCTAGCTTCGTCATGTCCGCGTTCGGGAGAAACTCCGGTATAACGGTCGGTGAAAAATAATCCGCCATATTGGCCTCCAGAAATGCAAAACCCGGCACGGGGCCGGGTTCTGGGTTGAAAGAGACAAATGATGAAACGAGGAGGTCAGGCAGCATCGACTTCAAAAGGATCGAGCAGTCTATGCAGCGCCATGGTCCGGCCCATCCAGGGTTCGGGCCGGATCGCTTTGATCCAGTCCGCGAAGCCCGGTATGAAGCCGAGGTCTTCACGGACATGCTGTTCGCCAATTAGGCGCACGGGCACAATACGCCCCGTGGAAATCGTAATGACCTGGCCGAAAAATCTCTCCGCCATGAAAATACCCTCCGCATGATGGCGAAGTGCTCGATGCCGAAAATCCGATGAGATCATCTTGCTCTCATCGAACCAAGAATGCAGCGACAGAAAATCTTCCGCCGTCCCGCCCCATTTTTTCGCGGAGGATAAAGCGTGATGATAAGGGTGTGCCATTGCCGCCTCTTCAAAATTCATGGGAATAATTTTCGGTGGCGGTATAACGCTCATTATAGTCGAGCGTGATGCTGCCCTCCGTCACGTCGAAGGTAAAATCGCCGTAGGCGCCGTCATTATTCTCCCAGCCGCAATGCGTCTGCGCCAGAAAATCATAGGAT
The DNA here is from genome assembly GCA_021808985.1 of Pseudomonadota bacterium. Classification (GTDB taxonomy): domain Bacteria; phylum Pseudomonadota; class Alphaproteobacteria; order Acetobacterales; family Acetobacteraceae; genus Acidocella. The sequence continues at coordinate 4,044 of JAKBAQ010000209.1, read as the reverse complement.
AGCGCCTCAATGGCTTCGCGCACCGTGTGGGTCTGGCGTTCAATGTCCTGGCTATCCCAGGCGGGTCGGAAAATCTCGATCCGCTCATCAGGCAATTCAACGATAACATCGCCGGTCTGGGCCGTGATGTCCTCGATCTGGCCGCTATCGCCATAGCCGTCGAAATTCACGATCACGGCGGTAATGCCATATTCCGCCAGAATACCGAAAAGCGCTTTCTTGTTGCACTCGAGCACGGCAAACGCGCGCTCGCGATACGCGCGTTCTTTTTGTTCCCATGCCGCCATAAAAGGATCGACCGCAGGAAGCGATTGTTGGCCTGACGCCTGATTGTGATTGTGATTGTGATTGTGATTGTGATTGTGATTGTCTGACATGATCTGTCTCCAGAAATGCAATACCCGACATGGAACCGGGTTTGGATGGGGGGAAGGAATAGAGGCGAGGCGGCCTCTTGGCCGCCTCGGGGTTCTGGAATTATTCCGCCGCGATCTCGTGCGGCTCGAGCTGTTCATGGTCTTCAGCGGATGGAGGGTCGGCCGTCTCAGCCTCCTCGCCGGTTGCATCGGCGCTGACATCGGCGACGGTACAACACGGAGTTTCTGCCACAGCATCAGCCGGCATCGTCATGGTCTCCACGCCCTTCGTGCGCAGCACCTCGGGCAACCAGCCAGAACCCGCCAGCATATGCGCGGCGGCCTCGGCCATGTCGCCTTTCTTCAACCCCTCGAGCCGTTGGGCAGCTTGCTCGCCCTTGGCTTCGCGTACGGCCTCGAGGATGCGCGCCTTCGTCACCCGGCCGAGGTAATTGTCCACATTCGGCGCCCACCCGGTGGCGGCCAGATCAAGCGCCAGAGTTTCCGCCAGCCGCCCGGCATGTGCCAGCGCGCGGGGGCGGCGATTATAGGCATCATGCGTGGCATTCAGCGTAAGCGCCACGCAATGGGCGAACAAGGCCTCACGGCTATCCGTATCGAGATTGGCGAGAGCATCCCAGAGTTCAGCACTATCCTCGGGCAATTGCGCTGCCCAAGCTTCGTGCCGCGCATCAACCCGTGCCGCCAAGGGCGTGTCAGCCAGGCCCGGCGCCTGGGTGCCGAACATCACACTCTTCGCCTCAATCTCCAGGCAGGATTCGGCGCCATAGCGATAGAACAGCCGTAAACACAGCGCGTGCAACAGCGCCAGATAAGCAATGCTCGGCTCATGGCCCAGCGCTTCGCGCAGCGCCAGCGTGCGATAGGCCGTCAGCTCGGTCAGCAGCCGGTCGGGCAGCGGTTTCAGCCCATCTTCCTCTTCGGGCTCAGCCTCATGTTCCGCCCCGCCGCCAATATGGGCGGCGATGACTCTTGAATCCGCGTGACCGGGATCAGCGCCATCGCCAACGCCGTATCCGTCCTGCCCTTGCGCGCTGTTCTCACCCGCCAAGGCAGCCTCATCGGCTTCTTCAACCACCAGCGGTTCGTCCTCGGGGCGAACATAGCCACGTTCCACCCGCAGCGCGCCGTTGCCGTCGATGCTGACAAACACCCCCGCCATGGCGATCTCGGCAAGGTCATACACCGGCGGGCGCTGGGTCAACGCGTCAATCTCCGCCTCAATCTCATTAAGGCGGGCATCGGCATCATCCGAGACCTCATCCGCCGCGGCGGCTTCCTCCTCGATCCGCTCAGCCTCGGCGCGCAACGCCTCGACCTGGGCGATCTCATCCTCGCTCAGCGGGCGGCGCGTGCCAGGAATCCGGCGAAGGCCGTAGCTGTGACCATACGGAAACTCAGGTGCCGTCTCGACCCATTTCCAGCCCTCGGCGCGGAGGGCATCGGCGTCGCGCTCCAACTTCTCAGCCATCACGCGCGCCAGCAACCCGGCATCCTGCAGCCAGCCGCCATCATCCTGCTGGAACAGGTCGCGCATGATCGCCCCGCCCGCCGCGACGTAGTCCTCACCGGCATATTGCGCCCGCTTATCGCTGGCGCGCACCGCCCCTTCAGTCAGCATACGGCGGATCTGGTAGGGCTCTTTGTTGTAGGAACGCTGCATCGCCTGCCACACCTGCTCCTGGCGCTCATGGTCGGGGCTAACCGAGAAGGCCATCAGCTGGTCGAGGTTCATCTCATCCTCGGCATAAACCTCCAGCAGGCGGGGCGAGACGGCGGCGAGGCGCAGCCGCTGCTTCACCACCGAGACCGCGACGAAGAACACCGCCGCAATCTCCTCCTCGCTCTGCCCCTTCTCGCGCAACGCCTGAAACGCCCGGAACTGATCCAGCGGATGCAGCGGCGCACGCTGCACATTCTCCGCCAGAGAATCCTCCTCGGCGATGCCTTCTGTGCGCACCACGCACGGGATCGGCGCGGTCTTCGCGAGGCGCTTTTGCCGCACCAATAATTCCAGCGCCCGATAACGCCGCCCGCCGGCGGGGATCTCAAACATGCCGGTCTCGGCACCCGACTCATCCAGTACGGGGCGGACCGTGATGCTTTGCAGCAGCGTGCGCCGGGCAATATCCGCCGCAAGCTCCTCAATCGAGACACCGGCTTTCACCCGCCGCACATTCGCTTGTGACAGCACCAGCCGGTCGAACGGGATATCGCGCGAGGCGCTGAGCGTGATTTTCTGAACAGTTTTGGCCATGGGAAAAACTCCATGACGGGCGGCCTGGAGCCACTCTCCTGGCCTGTCACCCGTCACGAATTTCTCAGCCGCCCTCTGACTCTCTGCCCCGCCCCATGAAAAAAGCCGTGGGCCGCATACCGGCCCACGGCAAACATAAAAGCGGAGAACAACGCGCCCGTTACGCCGCCCGCTCCAGCAGCAGCTTCGCTTTGCCCTCCAGTTCCAGCCTGGCATCCTGATGTGGCTTGCTGCGCGCCAGCGCAGTGATGCCCTGCACAAAATCGAAAACGCTCTCGGGCGGATGACCTTCCTCTTCCAGCACGGTGGCGATAATTTTCGCCGTCTCGCCCTTGCTGAAGCCGCGCTTGCGCAAGAAACTCTCGCGCTCATCATCCTTGCGCGCCACAATCTGCTCCCGCGCGGCTTTAATCCCCGCCACGAACGGTGCGGGCGAAGAATTGGCGAAGCGCCGCAGCGCAGGCGCCGCCTCATGCGCAAAACGCTGAGTGGCGAATTTGCTGTGGCGAATGCTGATCTCCTGGAAATCCTCGGCACCCCAAATGTTCCGATTGGCGCACACCGCGCGCAGATAAAACGACGCGATGCCCAAGGTCTTCGATCCCACCTCGGAATTCCAGCAATAGAACCCGCGAAAATACAGATCGGGTTCACCATTGGGCAAGCGCCCCGCCTCGATCGGATGCGTATCGTCGACCAGGAACAAAAACACGTCCCGGTCGCTGGCATAAAGCGTGGTCGTCTCCTTCGTCACATCCACATAGGGGTTGTGGGTCATGGTCGCCCAGTCCAGCACGCCCGGCACTTTCCAATTCGTGTCACCCGTACCGTTGCCCGCAATCCGCATCACCGCCGCTACCAATTCATGGTCCCAGATACGGCCATAATCTGGCCCGGTAACCGCGCGCAGCTCTACCCGCCCATCATCGGTCTCCAGCGTCTTCACCAACTCAACGCGATGATTGAGCAGCGCGTGCTGCAGATTGATCCCCGCCAAGGGGGCAGGCAATTCACGCAGATACCCGGCCGGCGCCCCCACCAGCCCGCATAACTGCCCAAAACTCCAATGGGTCGACGCCACCGGCCGCTCCTGTCCCGCCACGATGAGCGCCAACCGCTCGCCATCGCCGCGCCGGGCTTCAACTCGGATCGCCCGGCTCTCCACGGTTCGCGCCTCAGCCCGGTCAGCCCGGGCGCGCACCGCCGTATACAACTCCGGCAGAGACAGAAATCGCTCATCATCAGGCCGCGAAAACCATTCCGACGACACCCGCCCCAGCCGCTCGCCCCGGCTGACATCGACCCTAAAACCCGCTGGCCCAGCCCGGCCAGCGTTCTCTCCCATAACCGCCACCGCGGCAGATGCTTTGATATCCATGGCACTTCTCCATGACAGGCCCCGGAAGCCTC
>JAKBAQ010000208.1 GCA_021808985.1 Pseudomonadota bacterium | reverse complement strand
AACTTCGGGTGCGGGTCCACCGGGATGCCGCGGCCATTGTCACGCACGGTGAGGGTGTTGCCGGATTCCAGCGACATCTCGATGCTGCTGGCGTGGCCGGCGACGGCTTCGTCCATGGAATTATCGAGGATCTCGGCGGCGAGATGGTGCAGGGCCGCATCGTCGGTGCCGCCGATATACATGCCGGGGCGGCGGCGCACCGGCTCCAGGCCTTCCAGAACCTCAATGTCCTTGGCGCCGTAGCTCTCTTTGCTGGGGCCGTTTTCGAATAGGTCGCTCACGCTCGTCCGACTCCGGTGGTGGTCAACCTTGCAGTTGCCATGGACCGCAGGCGAGGCCAAGGGGTGGGGCGGGCTATTCGCCGGTGTTGTGGATGTCGTGCGTGTGGATGCCGCCGCCGGTGCCCTTCATTTCCAGCCATTCGGTGTGGGCCAGGGTGTTGCGTGTATCAAAATAGCCGGAGCGCCAGTGGTCCTTCATGGAGAGGCGGCTGAACTCATAATCCTTGGCGCCGCCCTCATAGGCTTTTTGCTGGTAGATGAGCTGCATGATGTTGATTTCGGGCAGGCGGGCCAGCTCCTGCTTCATGGCGGTCTGGGCGTCGGTGAGACGCTCATAGGGCAGGAGGTTGAGAGCGTCGCGCAGGGCCTGCTTGAGCTGGTGGGTTTTGAGGAAATGGTCGGTGGTGGTGCGGGTGCGGGAGGAATATTGGATGTCCTTCTGGCGGGAGAGGACTTCGGGCATGTCACGCGGGACGTCGCCGCTGGCGGAGAACAGATCCACCTGGAAGACCAGCAGGTTCTGGTTGCCGCAATGGTCGAGCAGATGTTGCAGCGGGGTGTTGGAGACCAGGCCGCCATCCCAGTAATAATGCTTGCCGATGCGCACCATGGGCATGGCGGGCGGCAGGGCGCCGCTGGCCATGATGTGCTCGGGGCCGATTTCGGTTTCGGTATTGTCAAAATACAGGAAGTTGGCGGTGGCGACATCAACCGCGCCGACCGCGAAGCGGGGCGTGCATTGGTTGATGAGGTCGAAGTCAACCAGGTTTTCCAGCGTTTTGTGCAGGGGGCTGCTGTCATACAAGGCGGTGGCGCCGCGGGCGCCGCGCGGGGTGAGCCAGGCATTGAGCGTGGCGGGCTGGAAAAAGCCGGGCTGGCCGAAGACCATGCCGTTGAGCGCGGAGAGGATGTTGCGCAGCTTGCGCGGATTGTCACCCTCGGGCCAGAGGGTGAAGGGGTCGCGGGCGGTGATGTCGAGCCAGAATTTTTCCAGTTTTTCCAGCCGGTTCTCGGGCTTGTTGCCGGCGATGATGGCGGCGTTGATGGAGCCGATGGAGACGCCGGCGATCCAGTCAGGCTCAAAATTCGCCTCGTGCAGGGCCTGATAGACGCCGGCCTGGTAGGCGCCGAGCGCGCCGCCGCCCTGCAGCACCAGGCCGATGCCATCACACGCGGCGGGGCGGGGCATAGGGCTGATGGGGGCGAGCGGTTTGCGCAGCGGGGTGCGCGGGTCTGTCAGCATGTCCATGGTCATGATCCTTGGTCCGGCGGCGGTGTGTAGCAGCATATAAAGCGGGGGCGGGCAAATGGAATGTGACATAATTGTCACATGAAACCGGGGCGGGGGGCACATAGATTAGGCGGGCCACAGGAGACAGCCCCATGACGCGCGATGAGATACTTGGTGCTTCCGCGATGCCGCTGGCCTCTCCCAGTTATCCGAAGGGGCCGTTCAGGTTCATTAACCGTGAATATTTGCTGATTCATTACGAAACGGACCCAGCGGCGCTGCGCGCGATGCTGCCCGAGCCGTTGGAGCCGGATGGCAACCATGTGTACTTTGAATGGATGAAAATGCCCGATTCCTCGGGGTTTGGCGATTATGAGGAGAGCGGCTGCGGGATTGCGGCCATATATAATGGGGTTAAATGCAATTACAGTTGCATGATGTTCCTCGACGAGCCGAAATAAGGAGAGTTGGTGATGGCGTTAAAAGGTAAGGTGGCTTTGGTGACGGGCTCTACCAGCGGCATTGGGCTGGGCATTGCGCGCGCGCTGGCGGCGGCGGGGGCGGATGTCATGCTCAACGGGTTTGGTGATGCGGCGGATATTGAGGCGCTGCGGGCCGGGCTGGCGGCCGAGTTTGGGGTGCGGGTGCTCTATGACGGGGCGGATTTGAGCAAGCCGGAGCAGGTGGCGGGGATTGTGCAAAAAACCCAGGAGGCGCTGGGAAGCCTGGATGTTTTGGTGAATAACGCGGGGATTCAGTTCGTGGCGCCGGTGGATGAGTTTCCGGAAGCGAAATGGGATGCGATTTTGGCGATTAATCTCTCGGCGGTGTTTTACGGCATGAAATACGCCATTCCGGGGATGAAGGCGAAGGGATGGGGGCGGATTATCAACATCGCCTCGGCGCACGGGCTGGTGGCGAGCCCGAACAAGGTGGCCTATGTGGCGGCGAAGCACGGCGTGGTGGGGGCGACGAAGGTGGCCGCGATTGAGCTGGCGAACGAGGGCGTTACGGTGAATGCGATATGCCCCGGCTGGGTGCTGACGCCGCTGGTGCAAAAGCAGCTGGAGGACAGGGCGAAGGCGGCGGGGAGCGATGTGGAAACCGAGAAGCGGAAAATGATTTCGGAGACGCAGCCGATGCATAAATTCTCCTCGCCGGAGGAGATTGGCGCGCTGGCGGTGTTTTTGTGCTCGGAGGGGGCGCAGACGATTACCGGGGTGCCGCTCTCTATCGATGGCGGCTGGGTGGCGCATTAGGCTAGAAGGCGCGCGGCGGGGGCTTTGCTCCCGCCAGGGGCTTGCGTGTAAGCTGGCTTGGATGTTGAGCCGCGGGGAGATGCCAAAATTCTGAACCATGAAACCGAGGCGGCGCGATTTGCCGCGATGTTGCGGCGCTCGGCCGCGCTGAAGCTGGAGCTGGCGGCGGATGCGGCGCCGGTGCTGGATATTGTGGGCGCGTGTGAACGGGCGATCCGCAGTGGCGGCAAGCTGATATTCTGCGGCAATGGCGGCTCGGCGGCGGATGCGCAGCATCTGGCGACGGAGCTGGTGATCAGGCTGCGCGGGGCGGTGGCGCGCGAGAGCTGGCCGGCGGTGACGCTGGCGATGGATACCTCGGCGGTGACGGCGGCGGTGAATGATTTCGGCGTGGAGGAGATGTTCGCGCGGCCGCTGCGCGGGCTGGGCCGGGCGGGGGATGTGCTGTTTGGCATCACCACCTCTGGGCGCTCGGTGAATGTGGTGCATGCGCTGCGGGCGGCGCGCGAGATGGGGATTGTGACCGTGGGGCTGCTGGGCGGTGATGGCGGGGCGGCGCGGGCGCTGTGCGACTTCGCGGTGGTGGTGCCCGATGCGGAGACGGCGCGGATACAGGAATGCCATATTACGCTGGGGCACGCCGTGCTGACCCTGCTGGAAGACCGGTTGGTGGGCTGATGCGGGTATTGGTGACGGGGGCGGCCGGGTTTGTGGGCTACCATGTGGCGCAGGCGTTGCTGGCGCGGGGGATTGAGGTGGTGGGGGTTGATGACCTCAACCCATACTACGATGTGCGGCTGAAGCAGGCGCGCCTGGCCAGGCTGGGGGCGGGGTTCACGTTTCATCGGCTGGACATTGCCGACCATGAGGCGGTGATGCGCCTGGGCGACGGGGTGGAGGTGATTGTGCATGTGGCGGCGCAGGCGGGGGTGCGTTACTCGCTGGAGCAGCCATTTGCCTATGCGGCGTCGAATCTGACGGGGCACCTCTCAATATTGGAGATGGCGCGGCATACGCGCACGGTGAAGCATTTGATTTATGCCAGCTCGTCCTCGGTTTATGGCACCGGCTCGGCGCTGCCTTACGCGGAGGATGCGCGGGCGGACCAGCCATCCTCGCTATACGCGGCGACCAAGCGGGCGGATGAGCTGATGAGCAAATCCTATACGCATTTGTTTGGGTTGAAGCAGACGGGATTGCGGTTTTTTACCGTGTATGGACCCTGGGGGCGGCCGGATATGGCGTATTTTGGCTTCGCCGAGGCGATTTGCGCGGGGCGGCCGGTGACTTTGTATGACGAGGGGCGGTTGAAGCGGGATTTTACCTATATCGACGATATCGTGACCGGGATCATGGGGGTGTTCGACCATCCGCCGGAGGATGCGGCGCGGCACAGATTGTTCAATATCGGCAATAACCGGGCGGAATATGTGACGGACTTGGTGCGGCTGCTGGAAGAGGGGCTGGGACGCAAGGCGGTGACGGTGAATTTGCCCAAGCCGGAAGCCGACCCGGTGGAGACGTGCGCGGATGTTTCAGCCCTGGGGGCGCTGTGCGGCTATGCGCCGACGACGCCGCTGAATGTGGGGATACCGAAATTTGTGGAATGGTATCAGCTCTGGCGGGAGATGCGCGCGGCGGCCTGAGCGGCGAATCGCGCGGCGGAAGGAGCGGGGGCGGGCCAGGGCATGGCGCGCCCCCGTTTTTGTTGGCGCGCTCTGGCGCCGCTTTGGGGGTGCTGGGGCGCGGGATTGCGCGCGCGTGGCGGAAGAAAAGTTTTTTTATTTATATAAAACAACGCGTTGAACGAAAAATGCCGGATTTTGACAGTTTTAGTTTGCGGCCAGGGTTGACGGGTTTGATCTCTTTCCATAGAAGCTGCCTCCACCGAGCACGGTTTCGGAATTGACTTTGACTTCGTGCTTGGCTAATCTGATGCGCTTCGCGACGGGGACTTTGGCCCGTCGTTTTGTTCTTTGGATTATGTTATTTGACAATTGAATAGGCTGGGAAGGGATACGTTGGTGGCGTTTCTGGGCTGTGGGTTTTTTGCCTGTGGTTTGGGTTTTTGCTGAGTTTTGGC